>JAZKZB010000151.1:0-20915 GCA_045612425.1 Faecousia sp. | reverse complement strand
CGCCAAAATGAATTCATAGAATTCCTTCTTATCGGCGGTGTTGTAGGCCTCGGCCAGTTTCTTCATATATTCCGCTTCGCCTTCTGCCACCAATTTTGCGGCTTCGGCTTCGGCGTTGGATACCATGATGTTTACTTGCTTATCCACGTCGTTGCGGATAACGGAGGCTTCATAATTGCCGTCGGCGGTGTATTTTTCCGCCATTTGATTCCGCTCGGAAATCATACGGGTGTAAACGGCGTTCAGGTTGGAATCGGGCAGGTCAAACTGCTTGATTTTTACATCTTCCACCTTAATACCGTAGGCGGCCACCTGCTTATCTACGCTGGTGGTAATGCCTTCGTAGATTTGATTGCGTTCTGCACCGTCATTCATGTTGATGATGTCGGCTTGGGCCAACTGACCCAACGCAATTTTCAAAGCGGTGTAGGTGATGGAATCTAAGCGTTCTTCTGCCACGGTGGTAGTACCCAAAGCGCGGTAAAATTGCTGAGGATCTTCAATGTGCCACAAAATATAGCAGTCAACGGTCATGTTCTGTTTGTCGGAGGTGAGCACTTCAGAGGGTGGAATGTCGTAAAGCATGGTGGCTTTGGTGAAATATTCCACATTGTCCACAAAGGGGATTTTGAAGTGCAGACCCGGGGTGGTTGTGGTGTCTATGATTTCAGAGAACCGGAACACGCAGGCGGATTGGTTTTCCTGCACAGTATACATACTGCTTGCCAACACAACAATGGCAATCACAACAATTGCGGCAATGATAATTCCTTTTTTCATGATTTAGTTTCCTCCTGTCAGAGATTCCAGAGGCAACAGGGCGTTAATGGTGGTGCCGTCGCCGGTGTTGATATACAATTTGACCCCGGGAAGAATTTCCGCAATGGCTTCATAATACATTCTGGAACGGGTGATTTGGGGATTTTGAGCATATTCGGCATACATTGCTTCGAACATGGCCACGGCTTCCAACGCCTCGTTGATACGCTTTTGTTTCAAATACTGAGCGTTTTGCAACAGTTTATCCGCTTCGGCCTGAGCCTTGGGCAGTTGGGCGTTTTGGTATGCCTTGGCGTCGTTGACTACCGCTTCCGCTGTTTGCTTGGCGGTTTCCACGGCCTTAAAGGCTTCAATCACATTTACCGTGGGCGGTTCGGAGTCCTGAATTCTCACATCCACCAAAGTCAGACCGATGTCATATTTTGCCAGAATTTCTGCCACCAGATCTTTCACTTGCATTTGGATGTTTTCCTTGCCGTCGGTGAGCACTGCGTCAACGGTGGAAGAGCCTACCACGTTGCGTACTTGGCTTTGAATCAGGTTTTTCAGAATCAGTTCCGGATTGTTGGAGGAATACAGGAACTGTACCGGGTCGGAAATTTTATATTCTACGAAAAAGTCCACATTTACAATATTATAATCGCCGGTGATCATGGTGCTTTCGTTGGTTTTTGTGGTATAACCGTCTTCGGTGGTAATGTAGCCCAGTTCAATTTTCTGGTATACATTGACATCTACCAAATGGGCCTGCTGGATGCCGAAAGGCCATTTGAAGTGAAGACCGGGACCGGTAATGTCGGTGACCTTGCCGAAGGTAGTGACCACGGCCTGTTGCTTGTCGTCTACGGTGTAGTAACTGGTGAAAACCAAAATAAGAAGCAAAATCACGACCACGGCAATGGTGGCAATGCCCTTGATTTTCTTCCAGTCCACACCATTTTCAAAGGGCTTTTTGGAATTGCCATTAAAAGAAAAACTGTAAAATCCTTCCATTTTAAATCTCCTTTTCAGAATTTTCCGGTGCTTTTAAGGAAAGCACCATATCCTCGGCTTGTTGGCGAAGCAAGGAAGCCGCCCAGGCAGTGAGCATGATTTGCAACACCTTTTTCACCCGCTCTCTGGCGCCGGGCATGGGCTCTTCATAGGTTGCCAAAAGTTGGTCCAAACATACATCCCGCCCTTGCGGATTCTGCATTTGCCGATGGTGGGAAGCCAGTTTGACAAACAGAAAATAGAGGTCGCTATCGTCAATCAAGTCGTCGCTTTCGTCGCTTAGATTGCCGTTGACAAACCGGAGCAGTCCGCAGATTTCCTCCATGGGCAGGGCGGATTTGAGCATATTGATGTTCAAAATCCGGCAAAACTGCCGAAGGGAATACTTTTTCTTTTCCGGATTGGGCAAAAAACCGCGCTTCACCCAGTTTTGCACGGTGTAGGGTTCTAATCCCGTCACAGCCGCCACTTGGCTGAGCACGATGCCACCGCCTAAAAACATGGCACGCAGGGTGTCCTCAATGCTTTGGTTATCGTCACTGTGGGATAATACTGTGCCGGGAATTGTCCAAGCCATTTGCTTCACCTCCTTTGTGATGATTTGATTGTAACACATGGTCACGTGATTGTCAAGAGGGTTTTTGCGATTATGTTAGTGGAAAAATTTTCAAACTTCTTTGCAAAACACTTGCGTTTACGCAGGTTTTGCGGTAACATAGGAAGGAAAAGAAAACTTCGAAAAGGAAGGATTTTGTTATGATTAAAGTAGATATTTCCAATGTTTGGGGTCAACTGTCTCTGCCCGATTTGTTGGGTGTGGAAAAAGAAGTGTCTGATGCCCATACTACGCTAACAGAGGGTACCGGCGAAGGCAATGACTTTCTGGGATGGCTGAACCTGCCGAAAAAGGAAGAAACCGAGGAAATGCGGCGGATTCAGGCTGCAGCCGACCGGATTCGCAACACTTCCGATGTGTTTGTGGTTATTGGCATCGGTGGTAGTTATTTAGGCCCCCGGGCGGCCATTGAACTGCTCCAAGGACCCAATCGCAACATCGGCAAGGGCAAGGGCGATCCCCAGGTGTTCTTTGCCGGAAACACGTTGTCTACCCGGGCGTGGAATGAATTGATGGATTTGCTGGAGGGCAAGGATTTCTCCGTTGCCGTGATTTCCAAGTCCGGTACCACCACCGAACCTGCCATTGCATTCCGTGGACTGAAGTGGATGCTGGAACGCAAGTACGGCACTGACGGTGCCAAGAGTCGGATTTATGCTATTACCGATCCCGCCAAGGGCGCATTGCGTCAGATGGCTACGGAAGAAGGCTGGGAAACCTTTGTGATTCCTCCCGCAGCCGGCGGCCGGTTCTCTGTGCTGACCCCCGTGGGTCTTCTGCCCATGGCGGTGGCAGGCATTGATATTCGCAAGGTGATGGCCGGCGCATTCTATGCCATGGAAGAATACAACAACCTGCGTTCTTTTGAAAACCCCGTGTGGCTGTATGCCGGTATTCGTAACTTGTTGTATCGCAACGGCAAGATGACCGAAATCATGGCCTCCTGGGAGCCCGGCTATAAGATGATGGGTGGCTGGTGGCAGCAGTTGTTCGGCGAATCCGAAGGCAAGGATGGTAAGGGCATTTTCCCCGTCAGCGTGGAATTTACCGCAGACCTGCACTCTTTGGGCCAAATGATTCAGCAGGGCGAGCGCAATATCTTTGAAACTATGATTCGTTTCGATGCCCCTGAGCAGACCGTGACTGTGGGCAGTGATGTAAAGAATTTGGATGGCTTGAATTATTTGGCAGGCAAGCAACTGGACTTTGTGGACGAGCAGGCTTATTTGGGCACTTTGGCCGCCCACGTGGATGGCGGTGTTCCGGTGATTACTATGGACATGGGCAAACTGGACGATGCAAAACTGGGCGAAATGTTCTACTTCTTTGAACTGTGTTGCGGTGTCAGCGCATATATGCTGAATGTGAATCCCTTTAATCAGCCCGGCGTGGAATTTTACAAGCGCAATATGTTCCAGTTGTTGGGCAAACCCGGATACGGTGTGTAAGAAAAAACATTGCACTTTTTCCAAATTACCTATTGCAATTCCTGCTGGAAACTGGTAAAATTACCATAACAGCAGTATGCTGGAACAGCAAAGGAGGAGAATCCTATGATTCAAATTATTATGGGCCTGAAAGGCTCGGGCAAAACCAAGAAACTCCTGGACTCTATCAACGAAACCTTGGCAAATGTCAGCGGCGACGTGGTGTGCATTGAGTACGGCAAGAAATTGACCTATGATGTAAATTACCGTGTTCGTTTGGTTGACTCTCAGGAATATGCAATTTCCAACAGTGATATGCTCAAGGGCTTCTTGAGTGGATTGCACGCAGGTAATTTTGATATTACCCATGTTTACATTGACAATCTGTATAAGACCATCGGTAACGACCGGGCCAATGGTGAAGCATTCGTGGCATGGTGCGATGGGTTTGCACAGACCAATAATATGAATATCACCATCACCATTTCCGACGATCCCGCTTTGGCTTCCGAGGATATGAAGAAGTATCTGTAAGACTTAAAAAACATAGAAAACACCGTTGCGTTTGCAACGGTGTTTTTTGAAGAAAAAACCATCCCGCCTAAAAAAGCGGGATGGTTTTGATTTTCGGTTTATTTTTCAATCAGCAGTTCTGCAATCTGGATACAGTTGGTAGCAGCGCCTTTGCGCACCTGGTCGCCACAGCACCACAGACAAATGCCGTTATCGTCGGTCAAATCCGGACGAATCCGTCCTACGAATACCAAATCCTGGTCGGAGGTATCCAAGGGCATGGGGTAGCGTTTGTTGGCCAAATCGTCCACCAATTTACAGCCGGGCGCTTGGGCAATGGCGTTGCGAACTTGCTCCACGGTTACGGGCACATCAAAATGACAACTGACAGAAATGGAGTGGGAGCGCACCACGGGTACGCGCACGCAGGTGCAACTGACTTTCAGTTCCGGCAAATGCATGATTTTTCTGCCTTCGTTTTGCATTTTCATTTCTTCGCTGGTGTAGCCTTCAAAACTTTCTCCGCCGATTTGGGGAATCAGGTTGTAGGCAATCTGATGGGAGAAGATTTTGGGTTCATAGGAATTGCCCTCCCGAAGGGCTTCCACTTCGTTCATCAGTTCCACCGGGCCGCCTGCGCCTGCGCCGGACACGGCCTGATAGGTGGAAGCGGTCATGGTGCGAATGGGGGCAATGGAATTTAAGGCATTGACCGCAGTCACGGTGATGATAGTAGAGCAGTTGGGGTTGGACAAAATACCCTTATGCCACGCAACGTCTTCCGGGTTGACTTCCGGTACAATCAAGGGAACGGAGGGGTCCATACGGAAAGCGGAAGAATTGTCCACAAACACCGCACCGGCTTTTACAATGGCATCGGCAAAGCGCTTGGCGATGTCGTTTTCTGCCGCGCCCAGCACAATGTCCACACCTGCAAAGGCTTCATCGCAGGCTTCCCGAACAGTAACTTCCTGCCCGCAAAACTGCACTTTTTTGCCTGCGCTTCTGGCGCTGGCAAGGGGAATGAGTTCCTTGACGGGGAAGTTGCGTTCCTGCAAAATCTTTATCATTTCCTGCCCAACTGCGCCGGTGGCGCCCAGAACAGCCACAACATACTGCTTCATTATAATTCCTCCTGATTTACTTCACGAAACTGTTATACAGAACCTTGATGGCGTCTTTGAAATCCCGGTTATCCACGCCGAAGATAATGTTCAATTCGTCGGGACCCTGGTTAATCATACGGATATTGATACCGGCTTCGCCCAAAGCGGCAAAGATTTTACCGGAGATACCGGGGCGGAAGGCCATTTTTCGACCGACTGCGGCAACTACGGCAATTTTATCGTGAATATCCAAAGTGTCCGGTTGGACTTCTTTTTGGATTTCTGCCATGATGGTGTACAAATGAGGCGCAATGGCGTCGGAAGGCATGACTACGGACACGTTGTCAATGCCGTTGGGCACATAGTCCACGGAAATGCCGTGGCGCACCAAAACGGTCAGCACCTTATGCAAAACGCCCACCTGATTGCTCATGCCCCGCTTGGACAGACTGATGATGGTAAAGTCCTTTTTGCCGGTAATGCCGGTGATGAACCGATGGGGATCGGAATCGGCATCGAAACTTTCTTTAATCATGGTGCCCGGGTCTTCCGGCGCGTTGGTATTGCGGATGTTGACGGGGATGTTCTTTTCCCGGACGGGGAAAATGGTGCCTTCGTGGAGCACTTGTGCCCCGGAATAACTGAGTTCGCGCAATTCGTCGTAGGTGACTTCGGGGATGGCTTGGGGATTTTCCACAATTCTGGGGTCAGCCATCAGAATACCGGACACATCCGTCCAGTTTTCTTACCCATCCGCCCCCAAAGCAGCGGCGGCCTATGCGCCGGTGATGTCACTTCCGCCCCGGGTGAAGGTGCGAATGTTGCCGTCGGGCATCACGCCGTAGAAACCGGGAATGACCACGCCCTGACCCCGGAGAACCAGTTTGCACAGAGCCTCGTAGGAGCGTTCCCGATTTACATTGCCGTCAAATTCAAACTGAATCCAGTCGGCGGCATCCACAAAGCGGAAACCCAAATAGGCGGCCATGAGTTTGGCGGAGAAGTATTCGCCCCGGCTGACCAGTTCGTCTTGGGACACGGCTTTGGCATCCAACTTCTTTTTCAGTTGGGCAAATTCGGATTCCAAATCCAAATCCACGCCCAAATCGTCCCGAATCTGCAAATAGCGGGAAGTAATCATTTCAAAGACTGGGGTGCAGTCTACGCCATACTGGGTGTGGGCATGGCAAAGGTAGAGTAAATCCGTGATTTTATGGTCGTTTTTGTCCCGTTTGCCTGCGGCGGAAACCACCACAACCTTGCGGGATGCATCTGCGTTCAGAATGTCCCGGATTTTTTGATATTGACCGGCGTCGGCCATGGAAGACCCGCCGAATTTTGCAACTTTTAACATACGGTATGTTTCCTTTCTTTATGCCTCTTGCCCCAGTGCAGCCACGAAGGCGGTGGGGTTGGCTTGTTTCCATGCGTGAAGTTCCTTGACGGAGATGGGCTGGGTGATGATGGCATCGCCCCATTGCTCGGCCATGGGTAATCCTTGACCGCCACGGACATAGAATTGCAAGGTTTCGTCGTTTTGGGCGTTGACTTCTTCGCCGTAGGGACTGTAAAAGCCTTTTCCTAACAAAACGTCCACCAGGTCTTGAATCACATTATATGCAGTGGGATACCGGCCTGCGCCCTGACCGTAAAAACTCATACGGCCGGAGGTCTGTCCCACAAAAGTAATCAAGTTATAGTTAGAGGGAATGGTTGCTTCGGGAATGTCCCGGGGGCACAAGGTTGGCTGGACGTAAATATGATAGCCGGAGTCAGTGCGTTTTCCCGTGGAAATAAGTTTGCATACATAGCCGTGGGCTGTAAACTGGGCCACATCGCCGGCGGTGATGTTGGAGATGCCGGTAACGGGGACGCTTTCCTTGTTTACCCGAATGCCAAAGGCCACATTGGAGGAGAGAATGACTTTATGCCAAGTGTCGATGCCGTCCACATCGGTAGAGGGATTGGCTTCGGCATAACCTAAAGCCTGAGCCTGGCGGAGGGCTTCGTCATAATCCAGGCCCAATCGGGTCATGGAATCCAGAATGTAGTTGCAAGTGCCGTTCATAATACCGCCAACCTGCACAAGTTCCTGGGCTCTGCGAGAGCGTTCCAGTTCGGACAGCCAGCCAATGCCACCGCCCACGGCGGCGGTACAACGGAAAGAAACGCCTTTGCTTTGGGCAAGGGGAATTAGTTCGTCGTAGAAGTTGGCAACCAATGCCTTATTGGAGGTGACCACGTGCTTGCCGTGTTCCAACGCGCCCCGTACAAATTCATAAGCAGGGTGCAATCCTCCCATGGCTTCCACTACGGTGTCGATGGTATCATCTTCTAAAATGCTCTGAATGTCACGAATCACTTCTGCATCGGGAAGAGATACGTCTTCTAAGCACAAAACTTTTGCGACTTTCATATCCTCTCGGGTGGTGGTGATTTCATAAACACCTCTGCCAACCACACCAAAGCCAAGCAAACCAATTTTCATCGTCTCTCATACCTTTCTGCTTTTGGCAAACTGTGTTTTTGCCGAAAGCACTTGCTTTTTTACCGAAAACAGTATATCATATATAGAATCAAATTCAAGTATTTTCCGAAAAAAGTCTGGCTATTTGTGCATCTGGCATCGAAATTGGCTTTTTTCTCAGGAGGATTTATGCAATATCATTCTACTCGTTCCCGTCAAATTGCGGTTGACAGCGCCCAGGCGGTACTGCAGGGGCTGGCGCAAGACGGAGGATTGTTTCTGCCGGAGGCCTTGCCATCTGTGGATTGGCGCGCTTGCGTGAAAAAAAATACCATGGAAATTGCGGAAGAAATTCTCACCGCTTTTTTGCCGGAAATTCCCCAAATGGGCGAATTGGTTCGCAAAGCCTATGGCGGAAAATTTGAAACCGATGACTTGACCCCTACCGTGAGCGTGGGAGAATTTTCTGTATTGGAATTGTTCCGCGGTCCTACCAGCGCGTTTAAGGATGTGGCCCTTTCCATGCTCCCGCAACTGATGACTGCGGCCAAGGACGTTAAGAAAGATGACCAGGAAATTTTTATTTTGACTGCAACTTCGGGTGATACGGGCAAGGCCGCCTTGGTTGGTTTTCAGGACGTGCCGGGTATTCGCATTTGCGTATTTTATCCCGATGGGGGTGTTTCCCAGGTACAAAGGCGCCAAATGGTCAGCCAAGAGGGAAAGAACGTAACTGTGTGTGCCGTGAAAGGGAATTTTGACGATGCCCAAACCGGTGTAAAGCAGATTTTTACTGCCTGTCAGGGAAAGGAGTTGCCTTTCCGGCTGTCTTCTGCCAACTCCATTAACATCGGACGGCTGGTGCCTCAGATTACTTACTATTTCCGGGCCTACGGGGATTTACTGCGCGCCGGTAAAATCAATATGGGCGAGGAAGTGAATTTCTCTGTTCCTACCGGTAATTTCGGGGATATTTTAGCGGGCTTTTTGGCGAAAAAACTGGGTTTGCCCGTGGGCAAACTGATTTGCGCCTCCAATGCCAACAATGTGCTGACCGATTTTATCGCAACCGGTACTTATGACCGGCGACGTCCGTTACATAAAACCGATTCCCCGTCCATGGACATTTTGGTGTCGTCCAATTTGGAACGGCTACTGTATTTGCTCAGCGAGGATACCGATTTGGTGGCGGGTTATATGAAACAACTGGAAGAACAAGGGCATTATACAGTGTCGGAAGCGTTGCACAGCTTCATTACAAGGGAATTTTGGGCAGGGTTCTGCGACGATACTCAGGCAAGAGAAACCATTCGGAAGGTTTTTGAAGAAAAGGGTTATCTTTGCGATCCCCACACTGCCACCGGTTGGGCCGTGGCAGAGGCGTATCAAAAGCAAACCGAAGATGTCCGCCCCATGGTGGTGCTGGCCACTGCTTCGGCTTATAAATTCCCCGGCGCAGTGCTCCATGCGCTTCAGGTGACGGCTTCGGGAGAGGAATTTGCTCAAATGGAGCAATTGCAGACCGTAACCGGTGTGCCGATCCCCGGTAATTTGGCAAATTTGCGCGCCATGCCGGAATTGCACAAGACCGTAATTCAGAAAGAGGATATGCTGTCTTTCATATTGGGTTGAGAAAGAGAGGAAAAGAGAATGAAAAAAGTGACCGTTCGTGTCCCTGCCACCACCGCGAATTTAGGGCCGGGGTTTGATGCATTTGGCTGCGCTCTGAGTCTGTATACCGATGTGACTTTTGAGGAAACGGATAGCGGATTGGAAATTACGGGGTGCGATGAAGCCTATACCGGACCGGACAATATGGCCTACACTTCTTATTGCGCGGTGCTGGCATCGTTGAGCGAAGAAGTCAGAGGCGTGAAAATTCATATCCGTTCCGATATTCCCGTTTGTCGGGGATTGGGTTCTTCTGCTGCTTTGCTGGTAGCAGGCGCCATTGGCGCCAATGTTCTGCGGGGCAACAAATTATCCACCCAAGGACTTTTGAATATTACCAATGCCATGGAAGGACACCCGGATAACCTGGCGCCTGCCTTTTTCGGCGGACTGGCCGCTTCTATGGTAGATAACGGCCTGCCGGTGACGGTGGACTTCCCTCTGCATCCGGAATGGGAATTTTTGGCATTGGTGCCGGATTTTGACCTTCCCACGCCTGTGGCTCGGGAAGTGTTGCCCAAGCAATACAGTCGCGCTGATGCGGTGTATAATATCTCCCACGGCGCCATGGTGCTGAAGGCGCTGGAACTGGGGGATGAAAAACTGCTTCGCAATGCCATGCAGGACAGAATCCACCAGCCTTACCGCAAGAGCATGATTACCGATTACGAAAAAATTGAAGGTCTCATTCGCACCACGGGCGCCGCATTTTGTATCAGCGGTGCCGGACCGACTTTGCTGTGCATTACCCGGAATCCCGGACTGGAACAGAAGTTGGCCAAAAAGTTAGGCGCAATTACCGAAGCCAATTGGCAGATGATTCCTCTGCATGTGGAATTTCAGGGCGCCCACGTGGCAAGCGCGGAATAACGGCATTTCTTTTGCGTTGCCCGGAGAAACCGGGCAACGTATTTTTTGCTTTCTGTACGGATTACCTTTGGTAAAATTGATGAAAAAACTTGAAAAAAGCCTTTGTTTGCTCTTGCTTTTTGTGCGATATTTCATTATAATGAAAATAAATCGGAAAGAGGAGGCGAGGCGTCTTGGGTGAATTGATAGCCGTTTTATCCGGAAAAGGCGGTACGGGGAAGACTTCGGTCTGCGCCGGCATCGCTACGGCCCTTGCCAAACTGGGAAATCGGGTGCTTTGCATTGACTGCGACATCGGATTGCGTAATTTGGATATTGCTTTGGGACTTGCGCAAACAGCCCCCATCTCTTTTGTGGATGTGTACCGGGGGGATTATACCCTGGCCGAAGCCCCGACCCATCCGGTGTATCCGAATTTGTCTTTCCTGACCGCACCGGTGAACTGCACTTCGGAGCAAATTGATAAACTGGCGTTCAGCCGTATGTTGCGCAATGCCAGAGAGCAATATCCGTTCGTTCTTTTGGATGCGCCTGCCGGCGTGGAATTGGGATTTTCCCTTTGCGCGGATTATGCCGACAGGGTGATTCTGGTCACCAATGCAGAGCCTGCCGCGGTGCGCGATGCCGCGCAAGCCGGTCAGGCCTTGGAGCGAATGGGGAAACCCGATGTGCGCCTGGTGGTCAACCGGGTGCAGAAAAAGATGTTCAAAGCCATGAAGATTACGGTGGACGATGTGATGGACGAGGCAGGTTTGCCCTTACTGGGCATTGTGCCGGAAGACCATAATGTGACCTTGGCCGCCGCTTTTGAAAAGCCGTTACTGAAATATACCCGCCGGGGCGCCGCCAAGGCCTGCCTGCGGATTGCCAAACGGTTGGTAGGGCAAAAAGTCTCTCTGGCATTTCGATAATAAAAGGAGTGAAGTTGTGTGAATATTGCATTTCTGGCCCACGACAAAAAGAAAGAACTGATGGTTCAGTTCTGCACTGCTTATAAAAGTGTTCTTTCCAAACATCATTTATTCGCCACAGCCACTACCGGTCGGCTCATTGCCGATAATACGGGCTTGCCTCTGACGCTTTTGCTTTCTCATAAACAGGGCGGTCACCAGCAAATCAATGCCCGGATTGCTTATAACGAAATTGATTTGGTATTGCTTTTCACCGACCCCAACACCACCGACCCTTGGGATGATGGGCAGATGATTGAAACCATACGCTATTGCGATAAGCACAACGTTCCCATTGCCACCAATTTGGCCTCTGCGGAAATGTTCGTGATGGGTCTGCAACGGGGCGATTTGGATTGGCGGGAAATGTTGCACCAAAAGTCAAAATATGAACGGTAAAACCAAACGGTAGGGGAGCGCAAACATTGCGTTCCCTACTGCAATTTATGGAACCGGAAAGGATAGAAGTATGGAAATTATTAAACCCCGGACGTTGTCCGGTTTTATGGAACTTTTGCCGCAAAAGCAACAGCGTTTTGAGCGCATGATGGAAATTTTGCGCACCACCTATGCTTCCTACGGCTTTGCGCCTTTGGATACGCCTGCCATTGAAGATGCCCAGATTCTTTTGGCAAAAGGTGGCGGTGAGACGGAAAAGCAGATTTACCGTTTTCAAAAAGGCGACAGTGACTTGGCGTTGCGTTTTGACTTAACGGTGCCTTTGGCAAAGTATGTGGCGTTGCATTGCAACGACTTGGCATTCCCCTTCCGCCGGTATCAAATCAGCAAGGTTTACCGGGGAGAACGGGCGCAACGGGGTCGTTTTCGGGAATTTTATCAGGCGGACATTGACATTATCGGCGATGGCAAACTGGACATTCTGAATGAGGCGGAAATTCCGGCGATTATCTACAAGGTGTTCCGTGGATTTGGCCTGAATCGCTTCCAAATTCGGGTGAACAACCGGAAAATTTTGACGGGATTTTATGCCATGCTGGGCCTTTCCGAAAAAAGCGGAGAAATTATGCGTACCGTGGATAAACTGGACAAAATCGGCGCAGAAAAGGTTGGGGCGTTGCTGATAGAAACCTGTCAACTTTCCCGGGAACAAGCGGATGAAATTTTGAAGTTCATTGCCATTACCGGCTCTAACGCCCAAGTGCTTTCTGCTTTGGAAGCCTATGCCGGACGGGATGAAATCTTTGATGCGGGATTGGCGGAATTAAAGGCCGTTACCGGCAATTTGTCTGCCTTTGGCGTACCCGAGTCTAATTTTGCCGTGGATTTGACCATCGCTCGCGGACTGGATTATTACACCGGCACGGTGTATGAGACCACGTTGCTGGATCATCCCGAAATTGGTTCTGTATGTTCCGGCGGTCGCTACGATAATTTGGCAGGATATTACATTGACAAAGCCCTGCCCGGCGTGGGTATTTCTATCGGTTTGACCCGTCTGTTCTATGTGCTGGACGAGCAGGGGCTTTTGAATCCGGAGTTGCCCGACGCTCCCTGCGATGCCTTGGTGCTCCCCATGACCGAGGACTGCGCTTCCGCCATTTCTTTGGCGGAGACTCTGCGCAATGCGGGATTGCGGGTGCAACTGTACGGCGAGCAGAAAAAATTTAAGCAGAAAATGGCGTATGCCGATAAAATCGGTGTGCCCTTTGCGGTGCTTTTGGGAGAAGACGAAATTGCCGAAGGAAAATGTTCTGTGAAGAACATGAAAACCGGCGTTCAGGAAAAATTGACACCGGAAGAAGCCGGCTTGTTTATTCGGGATGCTTTGACCCAAGGATGCGGGCCCATTATCTTGGAGAAATAAGACGGAGTAGACCTATATCGCTTTTACAAAAAACGCCCTCCCCAATCGGGGAGGGCATAGTTTTTATACTGTGGCGGGTTCGGATATGGGGGCTCGGCGTTTCTTTTTTAGTTTATACAGTTCTTCCGTTGCCAAGCGGGTTTTTGCTACCACATCTCCATCTTTGGGAAAACAGTAGTAGAGGGCATCCTGGTTTCCGATGCAAATCACGTCGCCAATTTCATACCAGAAATAGTCGCTGTACAGACCGTAGCAGGCAAGGGGGCCTTGCTCATATAAAAGTCGGCCGGTGCTGTCTGTCAAGCGGAAGCCGTTTGTGTCGTGGGTCAATTTGCCTTCGCCTACCATGTAAATGGCTTTACGGTCTACCAGAATGCCGATGGAAACATCGGTGTCTAAACAGTAGGTGCCTTGCTCCAATTCCTGCTTTACGCAATTTCGTTGCCATGCGTACCAGTCCGGAATGTGGGGGAATTTGGTTTCTCCCAGTTTGGCGGTGAGTTGGCCGTATTCATCCATAGTCCATCGCTGGCCACAGGCGTGACAGCGTAGTCTAGTGCCTTTGCCTTCCATTTGGGATTCTGTTCCGCAATGGGAACATTTGTATAAAATCCGGTTCAGGCCATCGGCTCGGAAAGGTTCTGTAATGGCTACGTGATTGTCCCGTTGCCAAGCGAAATTGTCAAAGGTGAAGGCTTCTTCCAGCCGTTCATCCAGTTCTTTTACCGACAGATTCTTCACTTCTTCGGCGCTGGCCAAGCATTTTACATGGGCAGTGACCTTTACTTTCCGCTTTTGCAGACCGTTATACAGCGGGTCGCGGGCAAAGGCGCCTTGCGTAATGACCGTTACCACGGGAACGCCTAATTTTTTCAGCAAAACCCCCATTTTTCGGGGCAGGGGCGTGGCAGTGCCGTCAAAAGAATAACTGGCTTCGGGGTACATTAAAACGCTGGCTTTTTTCTCTTTGAGCATATAGGAAATGTCCCGCACCAAGGAAACGTCGCTGACGAATTTTTGGGTAGGGATGCACCCAAGTAGTCGCATGAGCCAATTTTTTCCCACAAAACCGTCGCTGGTACAGACGATGCCGTAGGGTTTGGGCCAAAAGATTTTGGAAACAATCATTAAATCTAAAAAACAGGAGTGATTCATCAGAATCAGGCAGGGTTGCTTCCCTACTTTTTCCATGCCCTCTGTGGTATAGCGGAATCGGGTAGCAAGTAAATCGGGGATGGAAGCAATCCGCACCACGGTTCGCAAAAGAAAATTGGGATGCAACGGGTTTTTGCGGACGGATTTCGGAAGCGCCATGACTTGGTCATAGGATTTGGAAACGGTCTTGATTTTCATAAAAGGCCCCTCCTGAAATGTGAATAAAATTTGAATCTTTCCTGAACAGTGTAACACAGTTTTTTATGGATTGCAACTGTGCAAAATGTTTCTGCTTCGTTGAAATACGACAAAATTGTGGTATACTAAAGAAAAGGATGTGAAAAAAATGATTGCCTTTCAAAAAATTCGTGCTCACAATGCCCAAGATCTGCGCGCCCACCTGGAAAAACACCCCAGGGAAAATTGTGAATATTCCTTTGTAAACCTGTCCATTTGGGGACGGCAGGAAATGGCTTTCGTAGAGGATTTTTTGGTGCTGTTTTCTCAGTTTGACCGAAAAAGCCTGTATCCCTTTCCTTTGGGAAGCGGGGATGTCAAGCCGGTGTTGGATGCATTGATTGCCGATGCCCACCATCGGGGACTTTTGTTTCGCTTGGGCTGTATGACCAAGGAAAATTGTGCACTTTTGGAATCCTTGTACCCCGGAAAATTTCAGTTTCATGAGGATCGGGACGGGTTTGACTATGTATATGCCATTTCCGACCTTGCCACCTTAAAAGGCAAGCGATACCAAAGCAAACGGAATTTTGTGAACCGGTTTTGGGCGAACCATCCCAATGCCCAAACCCATCCCTTAGACGGAAACTGGCTGGAAAAGACTAAGAAAATGCTGGATATTTGGTTTTCCAAGCGGGAGCAGGCGGATCCGGGGGCGGACTTTCAACTGGAAAAACGGGCTTTGGAACGGGCGTTCCGGCGGTTTTCGGAGTTGGCTCTGGTGGGAATGGTGCTGGTGGAAAACGAAGAAGTGCTGGCCATGAGCATGGGTAGTTTTTTGACGAAGGACACCTTTGATATTCATTTTGAAAAAGCGTTGGATGGCGTTGAGGGAGCATACGCGGCCATCAATCAGGCGTTTGCCGCCCATTTGCAGGAAAAATATCCTTGCCTTTCCTACCTGAATCGGGAAGACGATATGGGGATTCCCGGCTTGCGCCAGGCAAAACTGTCCTATCATCCCCACCACATGGCGGAAAAATACTGGGCAAAACTTTGGGAGGACGAAGATGAAATTTGACCATCCCACACCGGAACAAATCCCCCAGATGCGCCTGCTTTGGAAAGAGGCCTTTGGGGATGAGGATGCTTTTTTAGAGGTGTTTTTTACCCGCGCCTTTTCGGAAAAGCGCGCCTTGTGCGCCACCCAAAATGGCATCCTTTTGGGCGCGCTTTATTGGCTGGACTGCTCCGCTTACGGAGAGAAATATGCCTATTTGTACGCAGTGGCCACCAAAGTCTCCCATCGGGGGCAGGGGGTCAATCGGGCGCTGATGGAGAAAACTCACGCCCTTTTGGAAGACCAAGGGTATGCCGGCGCGATTTTGGTGCCGGCGCCGGGGCTGGCGCCTCTTTACGAGAGATACGGCTACCGTTATTTCGGAGGAAGGGATTGTTTGCAGGTAAAAAAAGAAGATGGTTCGGTGGCGGTGCGTAAACTTTCCGAAAGCCAATACGCCCAGTTGCGCAGAGCCTATTTGGATGACGGAGCGGTTTTGCAGGAAGGGGAAAACCTCTCTTTCTTATCTGACCAATGGGCTTTTTATGCGGGAGAAGATTTCCTCTTAGCCGGTGCGATAAAAGAGGGTGTACTTTATGGAGAGGAACTGCTGGGAAGAAGGGAGAACCTGGGAAAGGTTGTCACGGCCTTGGGCGCAGAATACGGGAAGTTCTTTGTGCCGGGCGCTACGCCCTTTGCCATGTGCCTTCCTTTTGGGGCGGCAAAGATGCCTACTTATTTTGCTTTTTCTTTTGCATGAGGATTTTTTGTCAAGATATACAGAAAATGCCTTGAAAAACCGCTGAAATCTTCCGATTTGGAAATTGACTATTTCGCGGTTTTCCGTTATAATAAATTCAAACAGAAACGTCCCCTATGACTGACGGAACCGTGGAGCACCACATGGGAGTAGGGAGTGCGTGAATGCCGACCGTCTGGGCACACTTTGCATCAGTTGGGGCAAAGTGCGCCCTTTATTATTTTGGGAGGATGATTATGAAAAAAATAGCCATCATTATGGGAAGTGACAGCGATTTGCCCGTGGTACAAAAAGCCGCCGATACGCTGAAGTCCTTCGGCGTTCCCTACGAAATGCACGTGTATTCTGCTCACCGCACTCCGGAGCAGGCCCGGGATTTTTCTCAAAATGCCCGGAACAATGGCTTTGGGGCAATCATTGCCGCAGCGGGTATGGCCGCGCATTTGGCGGGGGCTTTGGCTGCCAATACCACCTTACCGGTAATCGGCATTCCCATGAAGTCCTCTGCGTTTGCCAATGGTCTGGATGCATTGCTTTCTACTGTGCAAATGCCTTCGGGCATTCCGGTTGCTACCGTGGCGGTGGACGGCGCGGTGAATGCGGCTTTGCTGGCCATTCAAATCCTTGCGGTTACGGACGGGGATTTGGCGAAAAAACTGGATGATAAGCGCAAAGCGGATGCGGAAAAAGTCCTTTCCAAAGACGCTATCTTGCAAGCATAAAAATATAGAAATTCAAATCTATTTTTAGAAAGAGGTCATTTTATGAACAATCTGCAACTGCTTTATACCGGAAAAACCAAAAATGTGTATGCCTTGCCCAACGGCAACTGCCTGCTTTTGTTCAAGGACGATTGCACCGGCAAAGACGGCGTGTTTGATCCCGGTGAAAACGCCGTGGGTCTGACCATCGAAGGTGTGGGCGATGTGAACCTGCGCATGAGCATTTATTTCTTTGAAAAGATCAATGCCGCCGGTATTTTGACCCACTATGTATCCGCAGATCTGGCCAATACAACCATGGAAGTGAAGTCTGCCAAGGTGTTCGGCAAGGGTTTGGAAGTGATTTGCCGTTATAAGGCTGTGGGTTCTTTCTTCCGTCGGTATTCTGATTACTGCACCGAGGGTCAGGATTTGCCCGCTTATGTGGAAACCACCTTCAAAATCGACGAAAAGGGCGATCCTCTGGTTACCAAAGACGGTTTGGTAGATTTGGGCGTTATGACGGCCAAGCAGTATGACGACTTGAAGGACATGACCCAGAAAATTACCAAAATCGTAGCAGACGACCTGAAGGAAAAGGGTCTGGATCTGTACGACATTAAGTTTGAGTTCGGTTATGATGCCCAGGGCAATGTGATGCTTATCGACGAGATTGCTTCCGGCAATATGCGTGTTTACAAGGACGGTCAATATATTGACCCCATGACATTGAACAAACTGTTCTTCGCTTAATCTTTACTTTCGATTCGCAAAGGAGTTTATCCCATGGGAGGATTTTTTGGAATTGCATCCAAGCAAGATTGTATGATGGATGTGTTCTTCGGTGTGGACTATCATTCCCATTTGGGCACTCGCCGGGGCGGCATGGCTGCTTGGGATGCCGAAATTGGGTTGCAACGGAAAATTCATAATATTGAAAATGCACCTTTCCGCACCAAATTTGAAAATATTTTCGAGGAAATGCGCGGTACTTCCGTAATCGGCTGTATCAGTGACACCGACCCCCAGCCCATGTTGGTTCGTTCCCATTTAGGTACTTACGCCATTACCACGGTTGGGATTGTGAACAATGCCAATGAATTGATTGACATGGTGACGGCAGACCATGGCGGATATTTTGATGCCATGACCGGCGGGAAAGTCAATGCTACGGAATTGGTGGCGGCGCTGATTAACCGCAAGGAAAATTTTGTGGAAGGCATTCGCTATGCCCAGTCCGTCATTGACGGCACGGCCAATATTCTCATCTTGACCGATACCGGCTCGCTGATTGCCGCCCGGGACCGTCTGGGCAGAATTCCGGTGCAAATCGGCAAGGATGAATTTGGCTACTGCGCCTCTTTTGAGGAATTTGCATTTACAAAATTGGGTTATGAGAAGGTCTGTGAGTTGGGACCCGGCGAAATTGTGGAACTGACCCCTGAGAAAATGACCCAACTGGCTGCGCCCGGAAAAGAAATGCGGATATGCGCCTTTTTGTGGAGTTATTTCGGCTATCCTACCTCTAATTATGAGGGAATCAATGTGGAAGCCATGCGCTACCGCAACGGCGCCGCCATTGCCGAGCGGGATATGGAAAAGGGTCGTAGCATGGACATTGACTATGTAGGTGGAGTTCCCGACTCCGGTACGCCCCACGCCATTGGGTATGCCAATCGCACAGGGAAACCCTTTGCCCGGGCTTTTATTAAATACACACCCACATGGTCCCGTTCCTTTACCCCTGCCAAGCAGTCCGACCGGAAAAAAGTGGCAAAAATGAAGCAGATTCCCGTTCATGAACTGATTCAAGATAAAAACCTTTTGTTTGTGGATGATTCCATTGTCCGGGGTACACAGTTGCAGGAAACGGTGGAATTTCTTTATGAAAACGGGGCAAAAAGTGTGCATATGCGCTCTGCCTGCCCGCCTATTATGTACGGATGTAAGTATTTGAACTTCTCCCGTTCCACCTCGGATATGGATTTGATTTCCCGTCGGACCATATTGGAACTGGAAGGGGAAGAGGGGCTCCGTTATTTGGACGAATATGCCGACGGCAACACCGAACGTGGGAAAGCCATGCGAAATGCCATTTGCGAAAAATTTAAGTTTGCTTCTTTGGGCTTCCAGACGGTGGACGGGGTAGTCAAGGCCATTGGCATGGATCCTTGCAAACTGTGTACCTACTGCTGGAACGGAAAGGAATAAAAAAGGAGGATTCTCATGGATCATAAGAACTCTCAATCTGCCAGTTACGCCGCTGCCGGTGTGGATATTACCGCCGGCTATAAGGCAGTGGAACTGATGAAAAAGCATATTGCCCGCACCAGGAACGAAGGTTGCTTGGATGACGTAGGCGGATTCGGCGGTTGCTTTGGGCTGAACATCGGCGGCATGGAAGAACCGGTTCTGGTTTCCGGTACCGACGGTTGCGGAACGAAAGTGAAACTGGCGATTTTGATGGACAAGCACGACACCATCGGCATTGATGCCGTGGCCATGTGCGTCAACGACATTATTTGCTGTGGCGCAAAGCCCTTGTTTTTCTTAGACTACATCGCCTGCGGTAAGAATGTTCCCGAAAAAATTGCGGAAATTGTCAGTGGCGTGGCAGAGGGCTGTGTTCAGTCCGGTTGCGCCCTGATTGGCGGTGAAACTGCAGAGCACCCCGGTTTGATGCCCGTGGAGGATTATGACTTGGCCGGCTTTGCCGTGGGCGTGGTGGACAAGAAAAAGATTTTGGATAACGCCCGCATGGCGGAAGGGGATGTGGTGATTGCGCTGGCTTCCACCGGCATCCACTCCAACGGTTTTTCTTTGTGCCGGAAGGCTTTTGATATTGACAATAACAATCCCCAACTGTATGTGCCCCGGGAAGAACTGGGCGGGAAGACCATTGCCGAGGCTCTTCTGGTCCCCACCAAGATTTACGTCAAATCCGTCCTTGCTCTGCTGGAAAAGGTGGACGTGAAGGGAATTTCTCATATTACCGGTGGCGGTTTCTATGAAAACATTCCTCGCAGCATTCCCGACGGCCTGTGCGCAGAAATTGAAAAGGATGCGGTTCGGGTGCTTCCTATTTTCGATCTGATTGCTCAGTTTGGCAATGTGCCGGAACGGGATATGTTCAATACCTACAACATGGGTGTTGGTATGAGCGTGGTAGTACCCGCCGACCAGGTGGAGACTGCCTTGGAAATTTTGAAAGCCAATGGCGAAACTGCCTATGTAATGGGTAAGATCGTTAAGGGCGAGGAAAAGATCGTTCTGCGCTAAGCCGATCATAAGGAGGGTGCGACCGTGGCCAAAAATGTGAAGATTGCCGTGCTGGTATCCGGCGGTGGTACCAATCTGCAGGCGTTGATTGACGCTCAGGGCAAGGTGCTACAGAGCGGAAAGATTACACTGGTGATTTCCAATAACCGGGATGCCTATGCTTTGGAACGGGCCAAAAATGCCGGTGTGGAAACGGCAGTTGTACTGAAAAAAGAGTGTGGCGGTCAAGAGGGGTTTGAGGAAAAACTCATAGAATTGCTGGACGGTCATCAGATTGATGTGATTGTGCTGGCAGGATTCATGACTATTTTGACAGAGCGTTTTACCTCTCACTATCCCAAGCGGATTCTCAATGTGCATCCCAGTTTGATTCCCTCTTTTTGCGGGGAGGGCTATTATGGTTTGCGGGTGCATGAAGAGGCACTTCGCTATGGCGTAAAAGTCACCGGCGCAACGGTGCACTTTGTGAATGAAATTCCCGATGGCGGCCAGATCATTGCCCAAAAGGCAGTGTATATTGAATCCGGCGATACTCCGGAAATCCTGCAAAAGCGGGTGATGGAGC
>JAZKZB010000150.1:0-4604 GCA_045612425.1 Faecousia sp. | reverse complement strand
ACCGGGATGGTAAGCGGGATGGTCTTTAACGGCGGTGTAGGTTGCTTTGGGCATACGCAAGCCCTTGAGTATGGCTTCCAATTCTCCCTTTAAGGAGAAGAAGGATTCGCCTGCGCCATAGGTGCCCAGCACCAGCATTTTGGGTTCTTCGGGAAGCGCTTGACCTGCTACGGGCAGGTAAATTTTCGCCAATTCATAGAGTTTGGCGGATTTGTTGTGATAGGCGTTATTTCTGCTGAGAATGTCCAGCATGGAGGGGAGCGCAATGGTGCGCATAATAGAAGTATCCTCGCCCAGAGGATTTTGAATTCGCAAGGCATTTCGCAGAATAGAATCCTCCGGCAAGCGGATTTGGTCGAAAATTCCCGAGCAAACAAAGGAGTAGGTGATGATTTCACTGTAACCCAAACCGCGACACACAACGCCGGCCTGATTTTCCGCCAACATATAGGGGGTGTAACCGCCTTGGGTAGAGGTTTTGAATGCGGTGGTGGGAATTTCATTGTAACCGTAGGAACGGCCGATTTCCTCGGCAATATCCGCCATGAGGTTCAGGTCAGGACGGAAGGAGGGAACGTGAATGTCATCTCCCTGCACTTCAATTTCCAATAAATTTAGATATTTGACCATATCTTCTTTGGAAATCCTTGTACCCAGCAAACGGTTAATTTTCTCTACTTCCAAGGGCAAAGTCTTGGGAGAGGGAACATAATGAATAATGTCAATCATGCCGTCCAGCACATCACCGCACTCCAGCATTTCCACCAATTCACATGCTCGTTGAACGGCAGGAACGGTCATCATGGGATCCAGATTCTTTTCAAACTTGCCGGATGCATCGGTACGCATACCAAGGGCTAAAGCGGTTTGGCGGATAGAGGTGCCGTTGAAGTTGGCAGATTCGAAAACCACGGTGGTGGTGTCGTCCGCAATTTCGGAGTTTTCTCCACCCATGATACCGGCAAGGCCAATGGGACGTTCGTCGTCGGCAATTACCAGCATGCCGGCTTTTAAATTCCGCACATTACCGTCTAAGGTGGTCAAAACTTCACCGTCGGTTGCTTCCCGAACCACAATTTTTCCGGAGGAAACATAGCGATAGTCGAAAGCGTGCATGGGTTGGCCGTATTCCAACATGACGTAGTTGGTAATATCTACAATGTTATTGATAGGGCGGATTCCGTTGGCGCGAAGACGTTGACGCAACCATTTGGGAGAGGGGCCAATTTTGACATTGGTCACCATCCGGGAGGTATAGCGGTTGCAAAGTGCTTCCGCAGGTACTTCCACATCCAGTTTTTCAAAAATAGAGCCTGCGTTGGAGCCTTTGACCACAGGTTCATGGTGGCGCATGGGCAATCCGAATGCGGCAGCAGATTCACGGGCCAGACCGATGATGGAATAGCAATCGGGGCGGTTGTTGGTGATTTCAAAATCCACCACCGTATCATCGTTACCAATGACAAGGTTGATGTCATCTCCGGGTTTGCAGTCTTCGTCATTCAAAATCCAAATACCGTCGGCATAGGCATCGGGCACATCATTTTGGGTAAGCCCTAATTCTGCGAAGGAACAAAGCATACCGCAGGAAACTTCTCCCCGGAGTTTGCCTTTGGTGATGTGTACGCCGCCGGGGAGGTAGGAATTGTGCAAGGCCGCAGGCACCAAATCGCCGGCCTGCACATTTTGCGCACCGGTGACTATCTGTACGGGCTCTGCTTCCCCTACATCCACTTGGCAAACCCACATATGGTCGGAGTTTTCATGGCGGACGATAGAAAGGACCTTGCCTACTTTTACATTCTTAATTTCGGCATCCATCCGTTCCCAGGTTTCTACTTTCTGTCCAAAAACAGTCAGTTTTTCCACATATTCTTTATCGGAGATGTGGGACAGGTCCACGAACTCCTGATTGAGCCATTTTCTGTTGAGTTTCATAAGTCCGTCCCTCCTTTAGAATTGATTCAAGAATCGCATATCATTATCGAAGATCAGACGCAGGTCGTTAATGCGCATCCGTCCCATGGCCATCCGTTCCAAGCCCATACCGAAGGCAAAGCCGGAGTATCTTTCCGGGTCAATGCCACAGTTACGCAACACGTCCGGATGTACCATGCCGGCGCCCAGCAGTTCAATCCAGCCTTCTCCGTGGCAGGTAGAACAAACCTGACCGTCTACTTCACCGGTGCCGTGGCACTTGTGGCACTGCATATCCATTTCACAACTGGGTTCTGTGAAGGGGAAGTGGTGGGGGCGGAACCGCATAACGGAATCTTCGCCGTAAATCTTCTTCATAATGGCAACCAGTGCACCCTTTAAGTCGCCCATAGTGATGTTTTCATCCACCACCAAGCCTTCGATTTGGTGGAACATGGGGGAGTGGGTGGCGTCTGCTTCGTCTTTACGGAATACACGGCCGGGGGCCAGCATGCAAAGAGGTGGTTTGTTGTTTTCCATAAACCGAATTTGCATGGGGCTGGTTTGGGTGCGGAGCAAAATGCTGTCGTCATCGTTGAAATAGAAGGTATCGCTTCTGTCCCGGGAGGGATGGCCTTCTTCAATATTCAGTCGGGTAAAATTGTAACTTGCCAATTCTACTTCCGGACCGTCCACCACCTGATAACCCAAGCCCACGAAGATTTCTTTAATTTGTTGCAGCACCTGATTCATGGGGTGCTGGTGTCCCAGAGAGACTTCGTCACCGGGGATGGTTACGTCTAAGGCTTCGCTGGCTAATTTTGCTTCCAGAACCTTGGCATTGAGGGCGACCTTCCGGGCCTCCAAGGTTTGCTCAATTTCACTGCGTACTGCATTTGCCAGTTGCCCCATAATGGGGCGCTCCTCGGCGGAGAGTTTGCCCATCATCTTTAACACAGCGGTCAATTCGCCTTTTTTACCCAGCCATTTGACCCGCAGTTCTTCCAGTGCCGCCGGAGTTTCGGCGGTATTTAACTCGGCAAGGGCAGTCTGCCGAATTATTTCCAGTTGTTGTTTCATATTGGTATCCTCCTGTCGGATTGTCTATAAAATAAAAATACCTTCCATCCCATAATCGGGACGAAAGGTTATTCCTTCCGCGGTACCACCCGCAATTCGCTGAAATTCAGCGCAACTTAAAAGCGCAAAAACGCTCGCAATTGGTAACGGAATTACCCGGCAAACCCTACTGAATCGGTTCAGGTCGCAGCTCCTGGGAGAAAGCCCTATACCGCACCCATGTGGCTCCCACCGTTCCACATTCGCTGAAGAAATGCCTTTGTGTATAAGACGGCCCATTCATCACTGTTTTTATATCCAGGACATTTTAACATACCATGGAAAAAAATGCAAGTATTATTTAGAGAATGCGGGTAAAAACGCCCATGGCACAATGCCATGGGCGTAAAAAGTATGTGGTTTGCGATTAAAGTTCTTCGCTGACCGCCAACAAGAGGATGCCCACAATCACAACGGCAATAAAGGCATAGGTTTTCCAGGAAAGTTTTTCTTTCAGGAAAATACGGGAAAGCAGCAGCGAGACGACACAAACAGAGGAAAGAATCGGCGCCGCTACAGCGTCAACGCCACCAAGAGCATACACATAAGTAAATTGACCTGCGGTTTCGAATACGGCAGCAAGAATTTTGTCTTTGTGCTGAGGAATAGGGCCGAACTTGACTTTTTTGATCTTCATGAAGATGAACAGGATTAAGGCGAACAATGCGAAGGTAAGTTCATAACTGGTGTTGGCTACGGCCTCGATGGTCTCTTCAGTCACATCCACGAAAGGCGCATTTGCAATGTCCTCAACAAGGAAGAAAGCATCGTCAAAGAATGTGCCAAAAGCGTCCAGCAGAGCATACAGGAACGGCATACAGAAGGCAACAAGGGCTAACTTTTTGCCGTAGGTCTTTTTTCTTTGGGTATCACCGCGGTTTTCTAAATAACTGACACCCACAACGCCAACGGCAATTACGCCAACAGCAAGCCAGGTGAGCCAGGAAAATTCATCGCCCATAAACAAGGCAAACAAAAGAACACAAATGACACCTGCAGTGTTCTCAATAGGGTCAGAAATGGATTCCTCAATGAACCGCATTCCAAAATAGGAAAACGCCATGGAGATAATGTAAAAAAGAGAAACGGGCAGATAGATCAGTAAGTTGATGGGGTTATAGTGGATGTCTTGTGTCAGCAGGGTAAAAATGGCGTGAGCGCCCATAACGACGCCGACCCAGACGCAGATTTTTAAGTGGGAGTATTTTTCATTGGGCTGAGCACCTTTTTTGTAAAACAGCTCTGCAGTACCCCACAGAAGGGCGGTCGCGACGGAAAAGAATAACCAAGACATAATGTTTTCCTCCTTACATATTTACAAGACCTGCATCTACCATTTTTTGCAGGCTCATAAGAATACCAAGTTTTGCATGATACCAGGTCAGACCGCCCTGGAAGTAGACTGCGTAGGGGGGACGAATGGGGCCATCAGCGGAAAGCTCAATGGAACTGCCCTGAACGAAGGCACCGGCAGCCATGATGACCCGATCCAGATAGCCGGGCATATCGCTGGGCCAGGGGGTTGCGAAGCTGTCGACGGGAGCTGCGGCCTGGATGCCCTTGCAGAA
>JAZKZB010000149.1:0-4543 GCA_045612425.1 Faecousia sp. | reverse complement strand
GGCAAACACAGCCTCCAATCGGCTCAAATCCGGTTCATGGTAATTATATTCAATGGATTTGGAATAAAAATGGCTCTTTAGTAATTTGCACCGGCGCAAATATTCCTCCGGTGTAATTTGGGATTCCCATTGGAAAGGCGTATGAGGCTTTGGTACAAAATATGCCGTTGCCACATGAACACGCAGCCCCCGCTTTTTATTCACAGCGTGTTCTTTCCACGCAAGAATAATTTTGTAGACCAAATCGGCAATCCCAAGCACATCTTCATCGGTTTCCGTAGGCAATCCCAACATAAAATACAGTTTTACATTGTTCCATCCTCCGGAAAATGCATTGATGCAAGTAGACAATATCTCTTCTTCCGTCAAATTTTTATTGATGACATCCCGCAAACGCTGGGTACCCGCTTCCGGAGCAAATGTCAGGCCACTTTTGCGGACCGTCTGCAGTTTTTCCATCAGTTCACGGGAAAAATTATCTGCACGTAAAGACGGAACGGAAAGATTGATCTTATTTCTTTGACAGTAAGGAATCAGTTCATCGGTCAATTCTTTTAGTCCACGGTAATCCGATGTAGACAAACTGGACAAGGTAATCTCATTATTACCGCTATTGACTAAAGTATTTACCGCTTGACGGTACAAAACACCGGGACTTTTCTTGCGCACCGGGCGGTAAGAAAAACCGGCTTGACAGAAACGACACCCACGAATACAGCCACGGAACACCTCTAAATTGGCTCTATCATGCACAATTTCTGTAGATGGGACAATCATATCCTCCGGCCAATAGGCATTATCCAAATCTTCCACAATTCGCTTTATAACAGTTTTCGGCGCGTCCTTTCGCGGTATGATTGCGCTCAACGTTCCATCCTCATTATATACATGTTCATAAAAAGAAGGCACATACACACCGGAAATCTTTGAAACCTCTAACAAAAACTGTTCCTTATCCCATCCCTGAGCCTTTGCCCTGTCGTATAAAGAAAGAATTTCCACCGTTACCTCTTCCCCTTCTCCAAGGGAGAAAAAGTCAACAAAGTCCGCCAACGGCTCTGGGTTGCAAGCGCATACCCCTCCGGCAAATACTATCTGGTTCAGTCCTTGGCGATCCTTCGCATGCATTGGGATTTGCGCCAATTTTAACATATTCAGGATATTGGAATAACTCATTTCATATCCCACAGTAAAAGCAATCAAGTCAAAATCACGAACCGCATCGCCGCTTTCCAGCGCCCACAAAGGAAGATTGTGCTTGCGCATAGCATCATCCATATCTCCCCAAGGAGCAAATACCCGCTCGCACCATACGCCATCCATTTGATTCATAACGCCGTAAAGAATCCGCATCCCCACATTGGACATACCGATTTCGTAAGTATCCGGAAAGCAAAAGGCAACACGCACCCGGACGTCCTCTTTATTTTTCTTAATTTCATTAAACTCCCCACCCACATAACGGGCAGGTTTTTGCACCGTTGGTAAAATTCGTTCCAATAATGTTGTCATAGCAAAACCTCTTTGTCTTTCTTTGCTTATTGTACCTATTTCCCTATCAGTTTGCAAGGAATTTTTCTGTTTTTGTTCGAATCCACGTAATGCATGCTATCCATATCGGAAATATCCCCAAATTCCATACAACACTAACAACAATTCCCGTTATGATTATGAAAATTCTGAACACACGCCCTACCCATTTGCAGAGAGTATCCGCCTGTCGGGGAAAAAACATAGTCGCAAAACAACGCAGTATCCTTCCCCCGTCTAAAGGAAATAAAGGCAGAAGATTATAAACAGATTGAACCAAAGCGCAAAGAGCAATCCTGGGAGCCCATCTGTAAAGAAACACCAAACACAGTCCTCCCAACGGACCTGCTGCAGCGCATAGCAATTCTTGCGTATTACTCAAGCCGGATACATCCATTGTCATCCCGTTCGTTTCCGCACGCAAAAAACGGATTTGACCTGCGCATAAAATCACGGCAATCCCATGAAACGCCTCATGTACTATCATTGCAATCAATGCAGAGAAAACCCAAGGAATCGGAAGCACCATTAAGAGCAATGCTAAAAGCAGGCATATGCCACCGCTAATGGAATACTGTCTCATCTGCAACCCCTATCACCTCCCGGCAGAAGCCGGAAAGGGCAACGGAGATTTCCTCCCCATCTCGCAACATCTGCACCAAAGTTTCCAGCGCACCATCCAATGCCTCCCGATCTCCCGGAAAGATAAAACGCTGAATCTGTTGGACTTCCCATAGATTGCCTAGGAAAAACAAAATCACAAGAACCAGACAAATACCCGCGAAAATCTTTCTCTTCCGATCTGGTCTCATCCCCTTAATGTATACCTTCATTTCGTCGTAACAAACTTGATAAGCCACAAAATCCCCCCTGACTCATTGTATGAAAAATCAAATACACTATAACCCTTGACAACAAAAGGAAATTTGATTATAATACCGTCGTTAACGGGGTGTGGCGAAGCTTGGTATCGCGCTTGGTTCGGGTCCAAGAGGCCTCGGGTTCGAATCCCGACACTCCGACCAAAAATCCGGCGACCACTTTTGTGGTAGCCGGATTTTTTGCAATGTATCAAGCATTCACAACAGCCAGATAACCAATACTTTTTTGTTTCCGGGACTTGCAAAAATGCAAATCATGATATACAATACCAGTGGCTAATACAAGTAAAAACAATTTGAGGTGGATACATATGGAATTTATGTTAGGTTGCAACTATTGGGCATCCAATGCCGGCGCAGAAATGTGGAAATACTGGGATCCCGTTGCCGTTGAAAAAGATTTAAAAATCCTTTCTGAACACGGTGTCACCCATTTACGCGTATTTCCGAACTGGCGTGATTTTCAGCCCGTAATTCCGATTTTAAAGGGGCAAGCCCAGGTTATGGAATACCGTCTGGAGGATGAATCCTTTACCCACAACCCCTACTATCTGAACGAAACCATGTTGGAGCGCTTTGGTGTATTCTGTGATTTGTGCGAAAAGTATGGAATGAAACTCATTGTCGGCCTGCTTACCGGATGGATGAGCGGTCGTACCTTTATTCCTATGGCATTGACCGGTAGAAACTTGTACACCGATCCTTTAGCGTTACTGTTTTCGCAGAAATTTATTGCCGGCTTTATCCGCGCATTTAAGCACCATAACGCTATTATCGCATGGGACTTAGGTAACGAATGCAACTGCTTGTCACCCACATTAAATACTGAAAGTGTAGAAAACTGGACCTGCGTGATCTCTAATGCCATTCGCGCCAATGACCCCACCCGCCCCGTCGTATCCGGTATGCACAGTCTAACGGCAAACGGCGAAAAATGGAGTATGCAAGCCCAAGGTGAATATACCGACATTCTTACAACCCACCCTTACCCCTATTGGAGTTACCACGCCAAAAATGATCGGATTTTAAGTTACCGCACTACAATGAATTCCACCTGCGAGACGCAGTTGTATACTGACATTGGTGGCAAGCCTTGCCTTGTAGAAGAAATTGGCACCATGGGCCCCATGGTCTGCAGTGAAGAAAATGCAGCGTTATACTTCCGTTGCAATGCTTATTCTACCTATATCAATAACCAACTTGGTATTTTGTGGTGGTG
Source organism: Faecousia sp. (assembly GCA_045612425.1). Classification (GTDB taxonomy): domain Bacteria; phylum Bacillota; class Clostridia; order Oscillospirales; family Oscillospiraceae; genus Faecousia. The sequence goes on along the minus strand of JAZKZB010000149.1, from coordinate 913 downwards.
CGCAAATGAACAAACCAATTTGACCACCCATCCTTACACCAACAATATGTGCGAAGTTGAGTTGGGTATGATTGATATCAACGGAAATCCCAAACCCGTACTAAAGGAAATAAAACGATTCTCCTCCTTCCTGAAGAGCATGAACCAATCCCTGCCTGAGATTAAAGCAGATGCTGTTTGCATTCTCACCCAGGATCAGGACCAATGCGGTATCGCTTTCATGGCCTATTGCTTGGCAAAACAATGCAATATTCACCTGCGCTTTGTTTATTGCAATCAACCCCTGCCCGAATCTGATGTTTACATGCTTCCTTCCCTCTGCGCTCACAATGTGATGCCCGCAGAAACCTATCACGAATTGCTAAAACGGGTTTCTCAAGGCGCTCGACTCTATATTTCCAACGACTATGGTTTCCTGTCTGAGTTTAACCGTTTAGCAGGTGTTGTGATCGAAGACTCCGCTTTCATGCAGCAAACGGATGCCATTGACTTTATGGGAGAAAAGATCCCCTTCACACGGGGCAAATGCATTAGCATCAAGCCCAACGGCGCCAATGTATTGGCATCTGATTCCCAAGGAAATCCCGCCATTGTGGAAAACCAATTTGGCGAAGGCTCTGTCTTTTATGTGAATTTCCCCTTGGAGGGCATGCTGTTAAACGAAAGCCATGCATTTGAAGGCAATCGCTACCTCATCTATAAGCATTTCTTCCGCAAGGAAATCGAAAGTAGAAAAGTCACCTCCCACAATAACAAAATCGTGATTACGGAACATACTGACGAAACCGGAACCTACATCGCCGTATTAAGTCATTCCCCCGAAGCACAAAAGACCGATTTGATTTTTAATGGTTGCCAAGTAGATACCATTCTTTACGGCAACCCGGAACAATTAGCCCCTTACGAGGCAACC
>JAZKZB010000148.1:0-4551 GCA_045612425.1 Faecousia sp. | reverse complement strand
GCGGCGAGGGGTTCCCTTGCTGCCCATTTATGCCATGCAGGAATCAGAAAGGCCGGTGGCTTATATGGGGAAAGGGAAGAAAACCTATGCACGCATCCGGGGTGACTCAGGACACCACAAAAGGATTTTGGCTGTGATGGCGGTGCTGGGAGTGGCAGGTTTTTTGCCGGTTGCGCTTCAATTGTATGCGCTGATGGTAGGGCAGTACGATTACTACTCCAATCTTGCTTTGCGCAATCAGACCCGTACGACAGTGATTACAGCGGACAGAGGTATTATTTACGACCGCAATATGAACATGCTGGCGGTTTCCGTGGGTGTGGAAAATATTTATTTGGATCCCCACGAACTGAAACAATCCAAGGCGGATGTGGATAAAATTTCTAAGGACTTAGCGGAGTTTTTAGATTTGGATGCGGCTTGGATTGCGCAGCAGGCGCAAGATACAACAAAGCGTTATAAACAAATTGCTTCCCGTGTGCCGGAGGATCTGGCAGGAGAAATTCGCGCATATATCAATGAGAATCAAATTTCGGGTATTCATCTGGAACCGAATTCCATGCGCAGTTATCCGTATGGCTCACTGGCGTCGCAAGTGATTGGTTTTACCAATGCATCCAATACCGGTTCTGAGGGGGTTGAGGCTGCCTACAATGCCTACTTGGAAGGGATTCCGGGAAAAGTGATTACCACCAAGGGCAATAATGAGATGGATATGCCCTATTCCTACGAAAAATATGTGGCATCTGTTCCGGGTAACAATGTCATTCTTACATTGGATGCAACGGTACAGGCTTGTTTGGAAAAACAAATGGCAGATGCCATTGAGCGATACGACGTGCAAAACGGAGCCTTTGGCTTGGTAATGAATGCAAGGACCGGGGAAATTCTTGCCATGGCCACGTTAGGCGGATATGACCCCAATGCTTATTTGGAAATTGCAGATGAAGATATATCAAAACGGATAGAGGAATTAAAAAACACCTATCTTTCTTTCCCTGTAGAATCTTCACAATATCAGCAAGGCTTGGAAAGTTATCAAAAAGCGCTCATGGAAGCAAGGTTAAAACAATGGCGGAATCGCTGTATTTCGGATGGTTACGAACCGGGTTCGACGTTTAAGGTGCTAACCATGGCCGCCGCATTGGATAGCGGGGCAATTGATTTGAATACTTCTTTTTACTGTAAAGGTTCTGAGAAAATAGCAGGGCGTTCCCAACTTTTGCACTGTTGGCGTTCTGCCGGCCACGGTGCCGAAAAAACACCTCAGGCTTTGCAAAATTCCTGCAATATTGCCTTTGCCCACATTGCGCTGAAGTTGGGCGGAGAACAGTTTTATGATTACATCCAACGGTTCGGCATTATGGAAAAAACCGGAATCGATTTGGCAGGGGAGAGCAAAGGCGTTTTTTTCGACAAAGAATTGATTACCAATACGGACAAATGGGGAACTGCCTCTTTAACATCCGGTTCCTTCGGTCAGACGTTCAAATTGACACCTTTGCAGTTAGTCAGAGCGATTGCTGCGGTAGTAAACGGCGGATATTTGATGGAACCTTATTTGGTTTCAGAGGTTGTTGACGAGCAAGGAAACACGGTTTTGAAACAAGAGCCCACGGTTATTCGCCAGGTTATTCGTGAGGAAACATCGAAAGTAATGTGCCAACTTTTACAATCAGTTGTAACGGAAGGAACGGCAAAAAATGCCTCTGTTGCCGGATTTTCCATAGGTGGAAAGACCGGTACCAGCGAAAAAATTGACGTTTTAGACGAGAATGGGAACCCGACTCTGGATAAAATCGTATCATTTGTGGGGGTTGCGCCCATGGACAATCCGGAGTATATTGTATTAGTAGCCTTAGATACTCCGTCACGCAGTACGGGAATCTATATTTCCGGTGGCGTGATGGCGGCTCCCACAGTGGGCGCCGTAATGGCGGACATCCTACCTTATTTGGGCGTGGAGCAGTCCTTTGCTGAGGGTGATTTGGCAGGGAAGGTCATTGCTGTGGAAGATTTTACGGGCATGACAAAAGCCCAAGTGGAGAAAATTGGTAAAGAATCCGGGTTTTCTGCTATCTTTGTGGGGACAGGAGAGACTGTAACCGGACAAATTCCTGCCGCTGGGGAAACTGTCCCCGGGGGAAGCGGTTTGGTCATTTATTTAGGTGAAACACCGGAAATACAGACGGTGGAAGTGCCGGACTTCACGGGAATGAACCGACAGCAAGCCTCGGATGCAGCCGGGAAATTGGGAATCTATATTTTGGTTGCAGGCAATCAGGAAATCTCACCCAGTGTGACAGTACAAAGTCAAAGCATTTCACCTGGGACAAAAGTGAAAATCGGTACAACCGTAAAACTACAATTTGTGGATAAAAATGCCACGGGTTAAGTGAGGAACGATATGAAACTAAAGGATTTACTTTCCGGTGTTTCCGTATTGGAAACCAATGTAGATTTGCAACAGGAAGTAGAATATGTGTGCTATGATTCCCGAAAGGTAATGAAGGGGAGTTTGTTTGTTGCGATTAGCGGATTTGCAACGGACGGAAATCGGTTTATTCCGATGGCACTGGAAAAGGGAGCGACAGCCGTGGTGACGGCAAGCCGTCCCAATGCGGATGTGCCGTATATTCTTGTGGAGTCCGATCGAAAAGCCTTAGCGCAAATTAGTTGCAACTATTTTGGGCATCCTTCCGGAGATATGACCATGATTGGCGTCACGGGCACCAATGGGAAGACCTCTGTAACCCTGCTTCTCAAGCAGGTGTTGGAGAAAACCATAGGGGCAAAAGTTGGCTTAATCGGCACCATGGAAAACCAAATTGGTGACAAAATCATTCCCGCAGAAAGAACGACACCGGAGAGTTTTGAACTGCAACAACTGTTTGCCCAGATGCGTGATGCCGGATGTACCCATGTTGTCATGGAAGTTTCTTCTCATGCGATTGCCTTGGACAGAGTGGCAGGAATCCACTTTCAGGCAGGCGCTTTTACCAATCTGACAGAAGATCACTTGGATTTCCATAAGACCATGGAAGCGTACTGTGAAGCCAAGGCGCAATTATTCAGCCGTTGCGACAAAGGCGTGTGCAATGCGGATGATCCCTGGTTTTCTGCCATTACCGCAGGCGCATCTTGCCAACTGTTGTCTACTGGGGTACATCACGAAGCAGATATGCAAGCAAAGAATTTGCAATTACATTCTGATGGGGTTTCCTTTGATGTTGTGGTAGATGGGGTTCGGATGCCGGTTAGCCTTCCCATACCCGGGCGCTTTACGGTCTATAATGCGTTGACGGTTTTGGAACTTGCCAAGGCATTGGGGATTCCGGTTTCACAAAGTGTGGAGGCGCTGAGGTGTGCAAAAGGCGTACGGGGCAGGGTGGAAGTTGTGCCCACGCCCGGGAAGCCCTATACGGTGCTGGTTGACTATGCGCATACGCCCGACGGTCTGGAAAATGTATTGCGTTCCGTTCGGGATTTCTGCAAAGGCAGGGTTATTGCCGTATTTGGTTGCGGTGGGGACCGGGATCCAATCAAACGTCCCATTATGGGGAAAATCGGAGTGGAATTGTCCGATTTTGCTGTCATTACTTCGGATAATCCGAGAACAGAAGATCCCATGGGTATCATTTCCCAGATTGTAGCGGGGATTGATGCGCCTCAGGAAAGATATACCATTATAGAAAATCGGCGAAAAGCGATTCGATATGCTATGGACAAAGCGGAAAAAAATGATATTATAGTATTGGCTGGAAAAGGACATGAAACTTACCAGGAAATTCAGGGAGTGAAGCATCACCTGGACGAACGGGAAGAAGTTGCGGCCTATCTGAACGAAACGAGGAATTAACATGGGATCCATTCGATTGCAATTAGCCGCTTCTTGGTGCGGAGGTAAAATCGATTCCAAGTATGCAGATGTTACATTTTGCGGAGCAAGTAATGATTCGCGCAATATCCAGCCGGGGCAGTTATTTGTTGCGCTCAGTGGCGAACGGGATGGTCACGATTTTATTGCCAATGCATTGGAAAAGGGTGCGGCTGCAGTGCTGTGTACCCATTGCGACGGGGATTATCCCGCGATTGTGGTTGAAGATACCAGAAAGGCTTTGGGAGATATTGCCCGGGAAGAACGTAAACGCATTGGAATGAAAGTGGTAGGCGTTACCGGCAGTGTAGGTAAAAGCACCACAAAGGAAATGATTGCCGCTGTTTTGCGCAAGAAATATCGGGTTGAAAAAACTCCGGTGAACCATAATAATGATATCGGAATGCCAATGGCCGTTTTGTCCATGCCGGAAGATACGGAAATTGCAGTCTTGGAAATGGGAATGAATCATTTTCGCGAGATTGCCTATTTGTCGTCCATTGCATTGCCGGATGTGGCAGTGATTATCAATATTGGCACAATGCATATTGAGCATTTGGGATCTCAGGAAGGGATCCTTAAGGCGAAAATGGAGATTCTGGAAGGTATGCGCCCGGATGGTAAAATTGTGCTGAACGGAGATGACAAACTTCTTTGGAATGTGGAAAAAGTAT
>JAZKZB010000147.1:0-8584 GCA_045612425.1 Faecousia sp. | reverse complement strand
GTGACTTGACGGCCGTCAATGACTAAGAATAAAATAGCGCCGTCAGAACGCTGTCCGATGCCGGTACGGGGATTGACACCGCTGATATAGGAAACATCTTGACCGTTGCTGATCAGTACGGGGCCAAAGCCTACGCCGTAGCGAATGTCTTTCTGACGCGCTTCTTCTGCAGTAAATTTTCCTACATGTAGGATATTCTGACTGTCAATGCCTACGAAACCGTCTGCACAACCGAATTGAGGATAATAAATTTCTCCGTCGAAGATTACCATCGTGTCGGGAATGCTTCCGTTGCCTTGACCGTTGGGGTCGTAAAATCCACCGGCGTTGATACCGGCGACAGCGCCAAATTGTTCCGCCATTTGCGCAACGGTATAACCGCGATAGCCGAAGGATTCGGGCATACTACCCATCACCACCCGACTGGGGTCTAAAATAACCATCATGTAACCGGAATAGCCCTCTCCGTGGACTTTTTCCAAAATGATGCCGTCCCCGTCTTCGTCTATCAATCCCCATGCATCGGCCTGCGGGCCGGTGTCGTCGGTGGGAGGGTTGCTGGGAATTTCAATTAAGGAGGTATCGGTATCTTCGATCTCGATATTGGCCCCCTGATTTTCCATTTCCGCAATTTCTACTTCCGTAAAGAAGAGGTTTGCAAGAAACCCGACTGCGCTGGTTTCCCGTACGGAAAGCACAAACAGATTCTTGGCGGTGGGGGAGGGGCCCTTTGCCAGCACGAACATCACACCATACAAGGCGATACAAAGGAGCAGTACGGTTTCTAAAATGATGCACATCACCTTGCCTGTAACCCGCAGGACTTTTTTCCAAGGGTGTGGCGGATTCTCCGGTTGAATTATCTCTTTAATCTCCTCCAAATTGGAGTCCATGGCATCCATAAAATTGCCTCCTGATATTATTGTATGTTAGTATACCAAATATCCCGGGGAAAGTAAAGGGCGCAGAAGAGAAAAAAAGGATGTACCCGTGGGTACATCCTTGCAGGTTTACAGATAGCACTGAATATCCTTGACCAAAGCCTCTTCCGAATCAATCAATTTTTTGGCAATGGCCTTGGATGCTTCGTCGGCGGCTTCGTATTGGTTCAGGTATCGCATGAGGGATTTCACGCCCATGTTGCAACCATCGGTCATTAAATCGGCAATGGTGGCATCGGATTCATCCATGCCCAGTTTTGCTTTGGTCTTCATCCAGGACATGCTTTTGGCGATGGGGTTGGGGGCTTTTCCCTGATCTTGATATTTCCCCAATAACTTTTGGACATCTTCCTGCAGATATTCGTGGGTTTGTTTGCACTGAGACAATGTTTCATGCAGACGGTCATTTTGCGTATGCTCCAGGACATCATCGATGGATGCAATCCCCATTTTGATGCCGGCATCACATTCTCGTAATAGTTTTATGGTATCGGATTCAATCATGACGGTTCCTCCTGATGTTGGTGAAAATAGTATGTCCCGCGTTTTTAAATCTATCCTGTTATTCGCAAAAATGAAGCAGGATAACATGAAATACGGAGCAATTTTTTCACGCTTAACGCCTTGGTGATGAAAAAACGTATGGATACTTGACAATTTCCGTTAATGTGCATATAGTATTTTTAATTTTGAAATAAGAAGGAGAAGTTCCTTGGACAGAGTATTTATCGGCAATGCAATCTTTTTTGTAGGTGCATTGATTATGATTGGCATCGGATTTATCCGGAGTAAAAATAAAATTCTTGGGGCGCAATGTGTGCAATTTGCCGTAATGGGAATTGCGCAGGTGGTTCTCGGCGGATTTTCCGGAGCCATTGCGAATTTGGTTGGTATTTTACGCAATATATTAGGAATTCGAGTAAAATTCGGCACACCTTTAAAATTCTTTTTTTGCGCATTACAAATCGGGATGACGTTTTTCGTTATGCCAAAAACGATTATCGATTGGTTTCCTGTGATGTCTACGTGCCTTTACACATGTTTTTTGGATACCAAGAGCACCGTTGTTTTAAAAATGGTTATGATTGTGTGTCAGGCACTTTGGGTGGCTTATGATTTCGTGATTCAAAACTACACGGGTATGGTATTTGATGTGTCTGCCATCGTTTCCCTCACGGCAGGTATTGTTATGTTGCAAAAAGCAAAAGAAAAATAAAATGCGCCTCCTTCGGCAATGTGCCGGAGGAGGCTGTTTTTTATACCGATAGTGGAATGACTTCACAAACAGTAAGAGTATTTTTCTCTACTGTAAAACGAATGTCGTAACCGGCATAGGAAAGTCCGTAGACCCGTTCCGGCAGGCGCTGATAGGAAGGCCGAGGGTCATGGGACAAAACAAGAATCGCGGATTCCTGTTTTTCCTTTGGTAGGATATTTAGTAATTTTTCAGGAAATTGAACATTCAGCAGAAAATCTTCTGCTGTATCGGTAAAACCGCCGGTGGCATTGGGGTGACAATCGCTGTAGGGAACATAGGGTTTTATGTCGAAAATCGGCGTTCCGTCCATCAAATCTGCCCCGCCTACATGAATGACAGTTCCGAAGGCATCGGTTTGCTCTATGCCTAAAATTTTCACGCTGGAAAGGCCGATGGCGTTTGGGCGAAAGGGGGAACGGGTAGCAAATACGCCCATACGGGTGTTTCCACCTAAACGGGGAGGCCGAACGGTTGGAGACCAATGATTACGGTCGGATTCGGAAAAATGCCAAATCAGCCAAAGGTGAGAAAAACCGTCCAAACCCCGAAGCGCATCCCGATTCCGATATTCCGGCTCAAACACAATGGTTGCGCGCAGTTGTTCCACCAGACCGCTTTGGCGGGGAATGCCGAATTTGGTGGGGAAGTCACTTTGAATTCGCGCGATGATGTGCATATTAATATCTTGCATATCAGGCTCTCCTTTTTCTGAGCAAGAAACTAATGGCAAAGAACAATGCCAATATTAGAGAGATGGATGCACCGGAAGAAGCACCGAAATAGTAGGATAAGACCAAACCGCCAATACCGGCAATCAGCGCAAACAAAACGGATATCCAATGATATTGGCGCAGGTTTCTGGATATGTTTCGGGCGGATGCGCCGGGTAAGACCAGCAGGGAATTTAAAATCAGCAGACCGACGCTGGAAATGGACAAGGTGACTACCACGGCAATGGCAGTGGTAAACAAGGTTTGGGAAAGGGCAATGGGGATTCCTCGGGAGGATGCCAAATGTGGGTGAATAGAAGTCAGCATCAGTCGGTTGGAACATAGAATCCAAAAAATGACCACGGCCAGCAAGACCAGCGCTAACATCCCGATTTGCGTTGTAGTAACGGAGAGAATATCCCCAATTAAGTAGGCGTTGTATTTTGAAAAACTACCGCCGCCTAAGGTGACGACAAAAATGCCCAAAGCGACGGCAGTGCTGGAAAATACGCCAATAACAGTATCTGCGGCTTGATTGCTCTTATGGCGCACATAAGAAAAAATCAATGCGAATACAACGCTGAAAAGTATGGCTGCCAAGGTTGGTTGTGTCAGACCGCAAATGCAACCGATGGCAATGCCTGTAAAGGCGGAATGACCTAAAGCATCGGAGAAGAAACTCATTTTTCCGGTGACAATCATTGTGGACATCATGCCAAACAGTGGCGCCATGATGATAATGGCTAAGAAAGCATTTTGCATAAATTGCCAATGGAGCATTTCAAAGGGGAGCCAGTTGCAAAAATCATACCAGAGAGACATTTTATATGCCTCCTTTCAGCCCAAAAGCATGGGAAAACGCTTCCGATTGCAAAATATCATTGGGACTGCCCATGGTGACAGATTGTTTGTCCATTAACACAACCTGATCGGCGTAACGGCGAAGGATCGAAAAATCATGGGTTGTCATAAGAATAGACAGGTCATAAACTTGACGTAGTTCGTCCAGCATATCCATCAATTCGGTTTGACCTTCAATGTCCACGCCGGAAAGGGGCTCGTCCAAAATCAGAATGTTGGGGATGGGTTCCAGCGCCAGAGCCAAAAGTACCCGTTGGAGTTCTCCGCCGGATAGAATCCCAATTCGCTTGTCAATTAAGCCGGTGGCATGAACCCGGTCTAAACAATCTAAAATTTTCGTGCGCATAGCCTTGGTTGGCTTCAAAAAAGCGGGGCGTCTTTGCATACAGCACACAAATAAATCTTCCACGCTCACGGGATCACCGGGGTCAAAGGAAGGGCTTTGAGGCACATAGCCGATGATAGGTTTTTTGCCCCGTTGGCCGGGGGCGGAAAAGGCAATGTAACCGCTATGTTCTTGTTGTCCTAATATGGCTTTTATCAAGGTGCTTTTTCCGGCACCGTTGGGACCGATTAACGCTACCATTTCTCCGCAGTGGATGTGTAGGTTGATATTTTTGAGTATGGATTCTTTTCCAATTTCTACGGATAGATTCTGTATTCTCAGGCAACAGGAATCACCGCAGGAATTTCCGTGAATGATTGGATTCATCCTAATGCCTCCTTTATTGTGTCAATATTTCGGTACATAGTGTCAAAGTAACTATTTCCGGATATGGCCATATCCAGAATATATATGGATGCGCCGGTTTCTGCACAAATGACTTCGGCAGAAGCGGTACTTCCGTTGCGTTCGGTAAAGAGGGCCGGTAGGTCGTAAGCGCGGATGAGAGTAATCAATTCTTTTCGTTGCTGTGCGGAGATTTCGCTACCCGATTCTTCTTCTACGGATTTTAAAATGGTCAATCCGAAACTTTCGGAAAAATAAGAAAAGCCGTCATGAAACGTAATCAAATTTCTGGTAGAAAGGTTGGATAATTGTGCCTGCCCATAGGCTTGCAGTGCATCTAATTGCTGATGCAGTTGGGGGAGATTGTTTCGAAAGGTCTGCGCATATTGCGGGAAGGATGCGACCAGCCCTTCGCAGATATTATCCGCCATGGTTTTTGCAAGGGCAGGAGAGAGCCAAAAGTGCGCATCTTCTTCATGGGCATGGTCTTCGTGGGTGTGATTCAGGTGATGGAGCGCAATTCCTTTAGAGGCGTCAATGATTCCTTTTCCGTTTAATAAATCCGCCATAAAATCTTCCAAACCGCCACCGGAAAGGACAATTACTTTGGCATTTTCTATGGCCTGAACATGGGAAACGGTCAGAGAATAATCGTGCAAGCAGGAAACCGGTTCATTGATAAGCCGTGTGACGTTGAGGTTAGTACCTTGACATAGGATTTTTGTAAATTCATAAACAGGCAGCGTGGTTGCCACAATGTCTGTTTCCGCAGGTTGGACTTGACATCCGGAAAAAAGAAAGAACAAAAGGAACAGACATAGGAAAATGCACAGTTGTTTCATGAAATGACACCTGATTTTCTTGTATACTTTTAAGATTATCATATCATATTTGTCAAGAAAAAGAGGTTGCGCAAGGCAACCTCTTTGCGAATGGGTTATAGGTGGGATTCCAGCCAATCGCTGACCTTTGCCTTGGCAAGACGCAGGATGTCTTCTACGGGGTAGGGGGATTTTTCACCGCCGTTTACGTACAGGAAATAGAGTCCGCCGGGCGTTTGGTACAAGGTTTCTTCATAACCGCAGGGGTCACCGTAAAAACCGCAGGTATATTTTTGGATGACCGTTGCCGTCTCCGTATCATATTCTTTCTTGTAAATGATTTTTTTCACATTTGTCACTCCTTTCGTGCTTTATTTATTATACCTGCGAAATATGCCGGAATCAAGGATTTTTGCTTGTAAGAATATAGAAATCGTGGTACAATCAAGAAAAAAGGGAGGGGATTGTGTGAAAGACATTCCGCTATTTACAACGGAATACGGCGTTGCCAGTTTGTTCTTACAAGAGATTCCCTATCGTAATCGGGCGCATGTTAAGATTCAGTCTTCCAGTGAGCCGGAGAAACTTGTGAAGGAGTGTATTGCGTTTTGCCGTGCCTGTGGTGCGCAGTGGATAGATGCAGCGGGGGACCCTTATTTGGAGAAATATCCTTTGTTGGCAACTTTGGTAAGAATGCAAATTGCCAAAGATGCTATAGAGAAAAGCGATGCCTGTTTGTTTCCGGTTACGGAAAAAACGGTGGGTAAATGGCTGGATCTTTACAATCTCACTATGGAGAATGTTCCCAATTCCGCTTATATGGACGAGCGGGATGGAAAAGAACTTTTGAAATCCGGTGATGGGTATTTTGTGCATAAGAATGGAGAATTGATTGGAATTGGGAAAGCCTCTGATGGGATGATTCATGCTTTGGCTTCGTTGAAACCGGGGATGGGGGAGACTGTGGTTCTCGCGTTGGCGGAGGTGTTGCAGGAAGATACTGTTTCCTTGATGGTGGCGGAGCAAAATGAGAAGGCCGTGCGTTTGTATCAGCGGATGGGGTTTGTTACCTTGGGTGTAGTTTCGAAATGGTATCAAATATTTTGAGGTGACAAGAAAAAATACTTGACAACTGCTTTGGGATATTGTATGATATGGCAGGTGTAAAGGGAAAAACATTTACAGGAGGTACATCCGTGGAACCGGTAAAGATGCTGTTGCTCTTTGATTACTATGGGGAAATGCTTACGGAGCGCCAAAAGATGTGCCTGGATATGAAGTATAATCAAGACCTTTCTCTGGCGGAAATTGCTATGGAGTTGGGCGTGAGCCGTCAAGGCGTCCATGACAATATCATTCGGGCAGAGGCTCATCTTGAGAAAATAGAGGAAAAGACCGGCTGTGTTCGTAAATACTTGCAAAGCAGAAATGCAATGCAGGAAATTCTGAAGGCTGTGTCTGACCTGGAACACCATGCAGATCCTGCAGTTGTGGTTGCGGCAAAAAGAATCGCCAATGCCGCCATGTCCATTGAGGAGTAAACTATGGCATTTGAAGGATTAACTGAAAAAATCTCTGCCACTTTCAAAAAACTCCGTGGCAAGGGCCGTGTAAAAGAGGCCGATGTCAAGGAGGCGATGCGGGAAATCCGCATGGCGTTGTTAGAGGCGGATGTGAGTTATAAGGTTTGTAAAGATTTCACCAAATCCGTTACGGAGCGTTGCATTGGTGCGGATGTTTTGGAATCTTTAACGCCCGCCCAGATGATTGTGAAAATCGTCAATGAGGAACTGTGCAAACTTATGGGCAGTGACCTGAAGCATATCACCATTAACCCCAACGGCCCCACGGTGGTGATGCTGGTTGGTCTGCAAGGCGCCGGTAAAACCACTAACGGTTCCAAACTGGCAGGGCTTATGAAGCGGCAGGGGAAGAACCCCATGCTGGTGGCCTGTGATATTTATCGCCCTGCTGCCATTGAGCAGTTAAAGGTTTGCGGTGAGAAACTGGGAATCCCTGTGTTTGATAAGGGAACGCAAGACCCGGTGACCACGGCTAAGGAAGCGGTGCTCTATGCCCGTCAGCATGGCCATGATATGGTGTTTTTGGATACCGCCGGACGGCTTCATGTAGATGAAACTCTTATGGATGAACTCAAACGCATGAAAGAATCGGTCAAACCCGACGAAATCATGCTGGTGGTAGACGCTATGACCGGTCAGGATGCAGTCAATGCCGCCCAAAGTTTCCATGAATGGTTAGACATTGACTCTGTTATGCTTTCCAAATTGGATGGTGATGCCAGAGGCGGTGCGGCGCTATCGGTACGCGCCATTACCGGTAAACCCATTAAATTTGCCGGCATGGGAGAAAAGTTGGAGGATATTGAGCCTTTCCATCCCGACCGGATGGCCTCCCGTATTTTGGGTATGGGGGATGTGCTGAGCCTGATTGAAAAGGCAGAGCAAGCCTACGACGCCAAAAAGGCAGCAGAAATGGAAGAAAAATTGCGTTCCAATCAGTTCACTTTGCAAGATTTTTATGAACAGTTGGTGCAGATGAAATCCATGGGCTCTATGCAGGATATTTTGGCGCAAATGCCCGGAGCAGGCAACCTGAAAAATGTGCAGGTAGATGATAAGGCCATGTCTCGCACCGAGGCAATTATTCTATCCATGACCCCGAAAGAACGGGAAAATCCCCATATTATTGCAGCATCCCGGAAGAGACGGATTGCCATGGGCGCCGGCGTTCGGGTGGAAGATGTAAATAAACTGCTGAAATCTTTCGAGCAAATGCGCAGCCTAATCAAGCAGTTTTCCGGTCCTGGTATGGGCAAAAAAATGAAACGGTTCAGAGGTATGGGCGGTTTCGGTGGGGGATTCCCCGGTTTTTAATTGGTTCGCTCAAAAGCAAAATGGCTTTGCGATATAGAAAATTTCAGATTATTTTTGGAGGTGAAACCTATGGTTAAAATCAGACTTAGAAGAATGGGTGCAAAGAAGGCTCCTTACTACCGTATTGTAGTTGCTGACTCCCGTTCTCCCCGTGATGGCCGTTGCATCGAAGAGATTGGCACTTACAATCCTCTGTTGGAGTCCGGCAATATCACTGTGGATGCCGAAAAGGCTCAAACCTGGATTAAGAACGGCGCTCAGCCCACTGACACTGTTCGCGGTCTGCTGAAAAAGGCCGGTGTCCTGTAAGATTCCCGAAGGAGTTTAGCGCAATGAAAGAACTTTTGCTGTATATGGCAAAGAATC
>JAZKZB010000146.1:0-2350 GCA_045612425.1 Faecousia sp. | reverse complement strand
AAATTGTGTTATACAATACAGGAAGATTGTTACAGTAACTTTTATAAACTTCAAAAAGGAGCATATCTCTATGGACATTTTAAGGCGTGCATCTGCCGGCACTATGGAGTCCAGCGATGCTTACATAGAAGTAGAACCCGGGCAAAACGGTCTGTCTATCCAACTGGAATCTGTGGTTCTTGCGCAGTTTGGAGACAACATTGACCGCACTGTGCGGGAGATTTTGGCGGAGCATGGTGTTACCAATGCCAATGTTCGGGTCATCGACCGGGGTGCGTTGGAGTGTGTTCTCCGCGCCCGTGTGGAAACGGCTGTTCTTCGTGGAAAGGGGGAAACGTGATGCGCCGCAGTATGCTTTTTTTGCCCGGCAATAACCCCAATATGCTAATTAACGGCAATTGCTTAGGTGCAGATTCTGTCATTTTCGACTTAGAAGATGCCGTTTCCCCTGACGAAAAAGATGCCGCCCGAATCCTGGTGCGCAACACCATGCGCAACATGGATTTTCGCGGCTGCGAAATTATCGTTCGTATCAACGCCATTGATACTCCCTATTGGCAAAAGGATTTAGATGCCATTTTGCCCTATCAGCCCGGTTTGATTCTTCTGCCTAAAACAAGCGGTACCGCCGACGTACTTGTGGCAGATGCATATATTACTGAAGTCGAGAAAAAACTGGGTATCACAACCGGAACGGTTGGTCTGATGCCCTTAATCGAGACCGCATTGGGCGTAGAAAATGCCTTTGCCATTGCTTCTGCTACCAATCGCGTGAAGGCACTGTTTCTAGGTGCAGAAGATCTGACTGCTGACCTACAGTGCAAACGCACAAAAGAGGGTCGGGAAATTGAGTACGCCCGCACCCGGTTGGTTATGGCCGCCCGGGCCGCCGGTGTGGATGTTTATGACACCCCCTTTACAGACGTAAATGACGACGAGGGTATCGAAATCGATGCAAACCTGGCCAAGGCTTTAGGCTTCAGCGGTAAGGCATCTATTTCCCCCCGGCACGTGGATGTGATCAATCGGGTCTTCAGCCCCACATTGGAGGAAATTGATTACGCATACGAAGTGATGGAAACCATTGTGCTAGCGAAAAAACAGGGCAAGGGCGCCATCGCCCTGCGTGGAAAAATGATTGATGCACCCATTGTAATGCGCGCCCAGCGAACCATCGCTATGGCAGAGGCTCTGGGGCTTGCCAGGAGGGAAAATGTATGAGTAAATTGGTAAATTCCATTCGGGAAGCCGTGCAACTTGCCGGATTGAGAGACGGTATGACCATTTCTTTCCATCATCACCTGCGCAATGGCGACTTTGTACTCAACGCGGTTATGGATACCATAGCGCAAATGGGCATCCGAGACCTGAATGTAAATGCCAGTTCCCTATTTGATACCCACGCGCCGCTACTGGATCACCTTCAAAACGAGGTCGTAACCGGCTTATCTGCAAACTATATCGCAGCCACAGTGGGACGTGCCATTAGTCGTGGGGTCATGAAGAATCCCGTCCAGTTCCGTACCCACGGTGGAAGACCCAGCGACATCCGCTTGGGTCGCACCCCCATTGATGTAGCATTCATTGCCGCACCTACCGCCGACCCAATGGGCAACTGCAGCGGCAAATACGGAAAATCTGCCTGCGGAAGTCTTGGCTACGCCTTTGCAGATGCGATGTATGCCAAAAAAGTCATTGTCATTACCGACAATCTTGTTCCCTATCCTATGCAGGACTTTTCCATATCCGAAGACTATGTGGACTATGTGGTAACTGTGGATGCCATTGGCGATCCCAAGGGCATCGTTTCCGGCACCACTCGGATCACCCGAGACCCCGTAGGTCTTGTAATGGCTTCCCATGCAGCAAAGATCATTGAAGCATCCGGCTTACTGAAAGACGGTTTCTCTTTCCAAACAGGTGCCGGCGGCGCATCCTTAGCAGCCGCAAAATTTTTAAAAGAGATCATGTTGGAAAAGGGAATTCAAGGCAGTTTCGGTTTAGGTGGCATCACCGGATATTTAGTAGATATGTTACGCGCAGGCTGTTTCCGCAGTCTGATAGATGTCCAATGCTTCGACCTGGACGCAGTGGAATCCTTACGTACCGATCCCCGTCACCAGGAGATCTCCGCAATGCAGTATGCATCCCCCAGCAGTCGCAGTGCAGTGGTGGACAGCCTGGATGTAGTCATCTTGGGCGCAACAGAGATTGACACCAATTTCAATGTGAACGTGCATACGGATTCCAACGGATACATTATAGGCGGTTCCGGCGGTCACAGCGATACTGCTGCCGGCGCAAAACTATCTATGATCATCGCGCCTATGTTCCGTGCAAGACTTCCCAT
>JAZKZB010000145.1:0-2391 GCA_045612425.1 Faecousia sp. | reverse complement strand
ATAAGACGTTCCACCACTGCAGGATCCTTCTTAAAGTCGCAGTAGGGGCTGAAGTCCTTATCTGCGGCATATTTGCAAATCATGGTCATCCGTTCGGAAGTTTCCTTCAAAATGGCGTCCACATCTTCCTGGGTCATAACTCCTGCTTCTACCAGTTTTGCAGGATAGGTCAGGATGGGATCCACCTCTTTCCAGGCATCAATTTCTTCCTTGGTGCGATATGCATTCTGGTCAGAAACGGAGTGTCCGGAGAACCGATAGGTCAAAGTTTCCAGCATCACCGGGCCTTGGCCGTTACGAAGCAATTCCAGTTTCCGTTCCATAGCATCAATGACTGCCAAAGGATTGAAACCGTCCACAGTCTCCGCATGGAACTGAGTGGGGCTGACACCGGAAGCAATCCGGCTCATACAGCCTTGACCCATGGTTTCACCGCGGGTTTGGTCGCCCATGCCGTAGGAGTTATTGAAAATGTTATACAAGATGGGCATGCCGTCATTGTGGGATTCCCACAAATTCTTGTACTGGTCCATAGCAGAGAAGTTCAGCGCTTCCCAAACAGGACCGCGAGCCATTGCCGCGTCGCCCACGTTGCAAACACAAATACCCTTTTTATTGTTTACTTTCTTAAACAATGCCGCGCCGGTAGAAATAGTACCGGATCCGCCCACGATGGCATTATTGGGATAAATGCCAAAAGGCAGGAAAAAGGCGTGCATAGAACCGCCCATACCCATATGGAAACCGGTTTCCCGGGCAAAGATTTCCGCCAATGTACCGTAAAGGATAAACCGGATGGCCAATTCTTTCACATCTTTGGTTTCGCCCATCTTTTGGGTTGCCCGCAGGCACTTTCCATCCAAAAAGTTCTCCATAACGCCCATAAGTTGTTCGTCAGACATCTTTTGAATGGTAGAAAGGGCCTTAGCTAAAATTTCAGAGTGGCTTCTGTGGCTACCAAATGCAAAGTCATTTTCATCCAACAAATACGCCTGACCAACGCAAGCAGATTCCTGACCCGTGGAAAGGTGGGCAGGGCCGGGATAAGTATGGTCAATTCCGTTGTAACCACCCTGGGTCTTAATGAGATTCAGCATGGTTTCAAATTCACGCAAAATAGTCATATCACGGAAGATACGAATCAAGTCTTCTTTTGTGAACTTACCGGAATCCAATTCATCTTGAATGGTCTTATTGTATTGGTTAACAGGAATTTCTTGGAACGTCACCTTTCCGGGAGCGCGAACCACGGAAGGGTCTACAAATAAATTCTTTGGCATAATATCCTTCCTCCTTCTTACTTAGCAAGCAACATTGTGAACTGTTCCAAATTCTTGCACAGTTCCTGCTGGAACTTTGCTGCAGGCGTGCCGTCCACCGCGCGATGGTCATAGGTGAGACTCAATCCCATTGCGGGGTAAATTTCAATCGTACCGTCTGCGCCCTTTCGAACACGTTCAATCGTGCCACATACACCCAAAATACCGGTCTGAGGAGGATTGATAACGGGAGTGAAACTTTCCACACCCATATTGCCCAAATTGGAAACCGTGAAACTACCACCGGAAAGTTTATCGGGGTTAATTCCACCATCACGGCACTCAGCAGCCAGTTCCTTTACAGCCTTCGAGATTTCAAGCAGGCTCATTTCATCGGCATGGACAATGGTGGGAACCATTAAGCCACGAGGGGTATCCACAGCAACGCCGAGGTTCACGTGACGGAAACGGCGAATAGAATTGTCATCCAGCATATTGGCGTTCAGGTCGGGGTGATTCAACAGTGTCCGGGACACGGCATAGAGGACAATGTCGCCCAAGGTAATGCCGGCATATTCCCCACCGGCAGCCTTCAGGGTCTTGCGGTAGTTTAGAATTGCAGTAGCATCAAAGGAAGTATTATGAGTCAATTGCGCCATGGTAGACAAAGAGGTGTGCATAGACTTGGAAATTGCTCTGCGGATACCGCTGAACTTCACATCTTCATATTCATCCTCTGCAACAGCAGGCACGTATGCTTGTGTTTTTACGCCGGAAGCAATGAGTTTTTCCACATCCCGTTCAATGATGCGCCCATTGGGTCCGGTACCCACTGCCATGGAGGCGTCCACACCGGCGGCCTTTGCCAGTTTTGCGGCTCTGGGAGATACAGGAGCACCGGAAACGATTTGCACCTCAGGAACTGCTTCTGCCACCGCAGGCGCAGTCTCAACAACCGGAACATCCACAACAGCAGGCGCTGCGCCGGGTTTCAGGCAATCGGTAGGCTCACCCTTCGGACCAACAGCACAGACATTTTCCAGGCAAGGAACTTCGTCCCCTTCTTCAAAGAAAATAGCCAGCAGTTCGCCTTCAGCGGTGGATTCACATTCAAAGGATGCCTTATCAGTTT
>JAZKZB010000144.1:0-2486 GCA_045612425.1 Faecousia sp. | reverse complement strand
AGAGGATATTATTTCCATCGGTGGGGTGGAAATGAAACTGGTACCGATTTCGGAAAAGCAGGAGCATATTCTGGCCGGTTTGCGAACCAAGGCAACGAAACCGTTATTCTCTGTTATCAATACGGCTTTGCTTTCTGTGTTGCAAGTTCTGATGTGCATTTCCTATCTGTTTGTGGTAGGGGATGCCGATACAACCAATGTTTTGGTTGGATTTAGCGGAATATTGGTGTGCCAGTGGCTCTTGTTGGGATTTTACCTTATTATTAAAAAACCTTCCTTTGAACTGGAAACCATTGCCTTTTTCTTATGCACCATTGGGATGGCGGCGATTTGCTCGGTAAAACCGGGTGAGGCGGTCAAACAACTGATTTCTTTGGTTTTGGGCCTTGGGATATTCCTTTCTGTGGGATGGGCGGTTCGTGATTTGGAACGGGCAAAGAGATTGCGCTTTTTTGCCGGTGTTGCAGGGGTTCTTCTTCTGATGATTACGCTGATCTTTGGGAGAGAATATCACGGCGCGAAAAACTGGTTAGTCATTGGCTCTTTGTCTATTCAACCGTCGGAATTAAGTAAGATTTGCTTTGTGTTTATCGGCGCATCCACCATGGACC
This sequence comes from Faecousia sp., assembly GCA_045612425.1. Taxonomy (GTDB): domain Bacteria; phylum Bacillota; class Clostridia; order Oscillospirales; family Oscillospiraceae; genus Faecousia. Next base: position 1,875 of record JAZKZB010000144.1, on the reverse strand, counting down.
GCATCATGAATAAGCGGAATTTGATTCTATTTATTGCCTATACCATATCCGTTTGCGCCTGCTTGGCTGTGATGAATGATTTTGGGACTGCATTGATCTTTTTTGTGGCATTTTTGCTCATTGCCTATTTCCGGTCGGGAAGTGTGGGAACGGTAGCGCTGGCCTGCACTTCCTTGGGGTTTGCCGGTGTATTGGCTTTGCGAATTGCGCCCCATGCATTGCGTCGTTTCACCATATGGCGCCATATTTGGGAAGATCCTTTCGGGGCTGGCTATCAGCAAACCCGATCCCTGATTTGTATTGCTTCCGGTGGCTTGTTCGGTCTGGGGGCGGGAAAAGGATTTATGAAGAAAATATTTGCGGCAGATTCCGATGTGGTATTTGCTACTGTGACAGAGGAATGGGGAATGATACTGGCGGTGATGACTATTTTGTGCATCATTGTGATTGCCTTGTTTGCCTTGCGATCTGCCTTCGCCGGAAGAAGTAGTTTTTATATTATTGCCTCGTGTACGGCAGCCGGAATCTTTTTGGTCCAGGCAATTTTCAATGCCTTGGGAACGGTGGATGTTTTGCCTTTGACCGGTGTGACATTCCCGTTTGTATCCAACGGTGGGTCCAGTATGTTGTGCGCATGGGGTCTGCTTTCCTATATCAAGGCCGCAGATACCCGGCAGGACGCCAGTTTTGCGGTACGCCAATTAAAGGAGGGGCAGGCAGATGAATAGAATTGTTGGTCGCTCCAAGTTTTTGCTGGTATTGGTGATGGTGCTGGCATTGGGCACATCTTTCTTTTTGGGAGAGTATGTCGCCAATTCAAGCACATGGGTGTATGCAGCCGGCTCACCTCATATCTACGATGCCGGTCAATTAGGATGTGGCACCATTTTGGATCGAAATGGCGTTTTGCTTATGGATATGTCTGAAAATCGGACCTATAGCGAGTCTGAAAGCCTGCGTAAGGCCGTTTTGCATTGGCTTGGTGACAGACAGGGGAATATTAGCGCACCGGCAATGAATTATTACACCAAGGAATTGTCGGGATTTGACCCGATTAGTGGGGTATATGCCTATGGCGGTATTGGTGGACAAGCCACTTTAACGCTTTCGGGGAAATTACAAATGGCTGCTCTGGAAGCCATGGGTGACTATGTTGGCACGGTTGCTATCATCAATTATCAAACCGGAGAAATTTTGTGCGCAGTAACAACGCCTACCTTTGATCCGGACAATCTTCCGGATATTGCCGGAGATTCCACCGGCGCATATCGCGGTGTCTATGTGAATCGCTTTACGCAAGCCACGTATACACCCGGTTCTATTTTCAAAATTGTAACAACGGCCGCAGCATTGGAATGCTTGCCGGATGTTATGAATATAACCTTTACTTGCACCGGTAGTGTGGAATACGGTGTGGATAAAGTAACTTGCGAACAAAGCCATGGGATACTCACGTTGAAAGAAGCGTTTGCGCGTTCCTGCAATTGCGCCTTTGCGCAACTTTCGGAGAGAATCGGTGGGAAACGGCTGCAGGAATATGCAGAAAAATTTGGGGTTCTGGATAGTGTGGTATTTGACGGTATTACTACGGCAAAGGGAAACATGGCATCCTCCGGCGCAGCAGATGTATCGGTGGCATGGAGCGCCATCGGCCAGCATAAAGATTTGATAAATCCTTGCGGGTATCTTTGCTTTATGGCGGCCATTGCCAATGGCGGGGTGCCAACGGCACCGTATTTGGTTTCTCAAATTACTTGCGGAAATCAGACTACCTATGAGGCGCAAACTTCAACTGTTCAGCAGATTATGTCTGCGGAAACGGCTGCAACTTTACAGTCTTTTTTGAGAAATAATGTGGAAAATTATTATGGCGAA
>JAZKZB010000143.1:0-2489 GCA_045612425.1 Faecousia sp. | reverse complement strand
GGCAGCGGATAATCCGTTTTCTAATGCGAGGGCAAAAAAGGTACTGTTAATGGCATCACGAACAGGCAGCCCAAAGGACACATTGGAAACACCCAGGGATGTATGGCAGCCCAATTCATTTTTGATTCTATGCAAAGCCCCCAGTGTGGCAATGGCCGCGCTGTTATCGGCACTCACTGTCAAAGCCAATGTATCAAAAATAATGTCTTTCTTCGCAATCCCATAGGTGGCCGCTGTTGTAATGATTTTCTTGGCAATTTCCACCCGTTCTTCCACCGTGGAAGGAATACCGTTCTCATCCAAGGTCAGTGCCACTACCAAACCGCCATATTTTTTCACCAGCGGAAATACTGCTTCCATACTCTCTTTCTTACCATTCACAGAGTTGACCATGGCCTTGCCGTTATAACGGCGCATTGCAGCCTCCATAGCTTCCACATTGGAGGTGTCAATCTGCAAAGGCAGGTTCGTCACGGTTTGTAGCTCGCAAACCGCATTCTTCAGCATCGAAGTTTCATCAATCTCCGGGAGACCCACATTGACATCCAAAATATGTACACCCTTCTCCTGCTGATTCACGCCTTCCGCCAGAATGTAGTCCATGTCATTTTCCATCAGTGCCTGTTTGAAACGCTTTTTGCCTGTGGGATTGATGCGCTCTCCAATCAACACCGGTGTTTGTCCAAATTCCAATGCATGTGTATAAGAAGATACCACCGTGAGGTTCTTCTCTACCACGGGGGATACTGACATATCACAAGTTTTGTCGTAAGTAGCTTTAATGTAAGCAGGCGTTGTGCCACAGCATCCGCCCACAATCCGCACACCTTTTTCTACCAAAAATGCAACCTGTTTGGCAAATGCTTCCTCGTTCACATCAAACACTGTTTTTCCATTTACGGATTTGGGCAATCCGGCATTGGGCTTTAACAGTACAGGAACCGATGCCTTTTCCAGCAGTTCCTCCACCACACCTTGCAACTTTTCCGGACCCAGAGAACAGTTTGCACCAATAGCATCTGCTCCCATACCCTCCAGCATAGCCACCATGGCTGCGGGAGTGGCACCGGTCATCAGTTTGCCATCCTCTCCATAGGCGTTAGAAACCAAAGCAGGCAAATCACAATTTTCCTTTGCCGCCAGCAGGGCCGCCTTGGTCTCATAACTATCGTTCATGGTCTCGATAAAAATTAAATCAACGCCGTATTTCACGCCAAGTTGAATGGTCTTTGCAAATATGCTGACAGCATCTTCAAAATCCAAATCGCCCAAGGGTTTCAAAAGTTTCCCTGTGGGACCAATATCCAATGCAACAAACCTTTGTGCCTCGTTGCGGAATGCCTCTTTTGCAGCCTTTGCATTACCCACTGCAGCCTTTACGATTTCCTCCAATTCCTCTTCGGAAAACTTCAAGCTATTGGCGCCAAAGGTGTTGGTAGATACCACATTGCTACCGGCATCATAATAGGCTTTATGTATCTGCCGGATAACTTCCGGATGAGTCAGATTCCACCGTTCCGGATGCTCTCCGGGCTGAAGGCCCTGCGCCTGAAGCAAGGTGCCCATACCACCATCCAAATACACTATATTGCTGTCCATAAACTCTCTAAATTTCATTTGACACCTCGAAACGCACAGTCCTGTAAACTGCAGGTACTGCATTTATGTATTGTTTCTCCCTCATTTCCGCCGATTCCCACAATGGCAGTGACAGATTTTGTGGGGGACATCAGTAAACTATCATTCAGTGTAAGTCCTATTTTTCTAGCACAGTCAAGAACTACGAAAATATCCTTTTGTGCAGTCAAAGGCAAATCCCCATATCCGGGGCTGAAGCGAGCCTTTTTCACCGAAGCACATTTTTCTCTCATCTCGTTGCAAAATGTATCGCATAAAGCCTCTATTCGCTCTGCTCCAATGGCTTGAAACATCAAGGCCTTAGAGGGAGAGATTCTACTGTATTTGGCAATCAACCGGTCTAATCCAACGCCAACGGTGGCCGCAAATAGAATCACACTTTCGCATCCATTAAGATACTTTGCTAAATTTTGAGACCGTAATCGAAATGCGTCAAAATCACAATTGGCGCCACTTACTCGCACCGGCAAAATGCGGTAACACAGTCTGTAATTCAGTTGTTCCTCAGCCTCCCGAATGCACTCCTTCAATAATGTTCCTAGGGTTCCATCCGTCTCCATAGATTGCTTATTCTCAGCGTCATCACGCATTACAGCGCACTCACTCATTTTTCCGCACCCGGCGTATCTAAGAATTTCATTTTTGCAAAAGGGCATTCCCGGGCATGCATATAACTGCACACCGGCAATGCCATTTTTATTAAAATCCACTGTTTTCATATCAATTTTCATTCATTTTTGCCAATTTCGCCGCCTGGTCTGCTGCAATGCAGGCATCTACAATCTCAACAATGTCGCCATTCATAATCTTGTCTAACTTATACAAAGTCAGGTTGATACGATGATCGGTCA
>JAZKZB010000142.1:0-5447 GCA_045612425.1 Faecousia sp. | reverse complement strand
ATGGCGGAGAAGGAGGGATTTGAACCCTCGATACCCTTTTGGGGTATACACGATTTCCAATCGTGCGCGCTCGGCCAGCTACGCGACTTCTCCATACGCTAATATTTAGTCAGCCTTGATATATTACAATAGGAAACCAATTTTGTCAAGCATTCTTTTTATTATATTTTTTATAAATTCCCCTGTATGATAGTTGAAAGAATCCGCCAAATATGCTATACTTGCAAAAGTTAGCCGTACTCACATAAATAAGGGGGAATTTTCATGCTTTACATGCGAGAAGAAAACGCCTTTCGACAACGCAAATCCTTAGACGGATATTGGGATTTTTCTGCTGACAAAGAAAATATCGGTTTGGATAACGGTTGGGAAACATCCATCGGCGGTGAAGTTCGTCAAATTGGCGTTCCCGCCAGTTGGAACGAACAGTTTAACGACTTATTCAATTTCCACGGAAAAGGTTATTACCAAAAAGATTTCTTTGCTCCCAACGAATTTCATGGGAAAGCGGTTCATCTGCGATTTGGCAGTGTCGCCGGCACGGCCAGTGTCTACCTCAACGGTAAATTAATCATGGAGCATGTCGGCACAGCCCTTCCTTTTGAGACCGATATTGCCCCTTATCTCAATTACGGGAAAAAGAACAGATTGGTTGTGATTGCCGACAGTACCTTAGACCCCTGGTCCCTTCCCCCTGCTAAAATTCTCGACAACGAAGGACGTGCCGGTTTCCAAGCCAACTACCCTGCTGTTACTTACGACTTTTACCCCTATGGCGGTATCCAGCGCAGTGTAATCTTATACACCACCAACAAGAAATACATCCGCGACATTACCATCACCACCGAACTGTTCCATGATTATGCCCTTGTGCATTTTACTGCGGAACTGTCTCAATCCATGAACGGAAAATTAAAGGCTACCATGGAGAATATTTCTGCGGAACTGCCCGTCAATGGCGACACCGCATGTGGTACTTTGCGCGTAGAAAATCCCCGTCTCTGGGATATTGGCAAGGGCGAACTTTACTCCCTTACCCTCTCACTGTTTGACGGTAATGTTCAAGTTGACGAATACACTGAACAAATCGGCATTCGTAAAGTGGAAATCTGCGGCAATGAACTGCATTTGAACGGCAGAAAAATATTCCTTAAAGGTTTTGGTAAGCACGAAGATTTCTACATTTTGGGCAAGGGTCTTCACCCTGCCATTGTGGCAAAGGACTTTTATCTGCTAAATTGGATTGGCGCCAACTCTTTCCGCACCTCCCACTATCCCTATGATGAACAAATTTTGGAAATGGCGGATAAGAACGGCATCCTTGTGATTGATGAAACGCCTTTTGTGGGTCTAAATGACAGAATGTACCGTCCTGACATTTTGCAGAAAGCAAAATCTGTGATTACAGAACTCCTTACCCGGGACAAGAATCACCCATGTGTTATTATGTGGAGTCTGGCAAACGAGCCGAACGTCAATACCCAAGAGGGCAAGGTCTTTTTTGAAGAAATGGCATCCCATGCAAGAAGTCTTGACAACACAAGACCCATTACCTACGTTGCCCATTTGGAACCCGAAAACAACCTGGGTTACAATAGTTATGACTTGGTCTGTATCAATAAATACTACGGCTGGTATGATGGCGCAGGTTTACTCAACGAAACTTTGAGCCATTTTGCAGATTGCATTCAACGGTTCTACGATGCCTTCCAAAAACCCATGATCATTGCCGAATTTGGCGCAGATGCCATTGACGGCATGCACACCGATCCTCCCCAGATGTTCAGTGAAGAATATCAATGCGAAACGGTTTTGAAGCAATACGCGGAACTAAAGAAAAAACCCTACGTAATCGGTGCTCATGTTTGGGCGTTTGCAGACTTCAAAACTGCGCAAGCGATTACCCGCATTATTCTAAATCGCAAAGGCGTTTTTACCCGTGACCGTCAGCCGAAAATGGTTGCACATGCCCTCAAAAAACTTTGGAACGAAGAACAAAATTAAGAAAGAAGATGAATCTCTAAATGTTAGAAGCGTTTCAGGCAATTCTTAACCCCATGCTGATGCTCTTTTTATGCATCGCAATTGGCTTTGTTTTAACGAAAAAACAAATCATCCCGACCAGCACTGCTTCCATACTGGCAAAGTTGGAAACCTGGGTGTTTGTACCGGCGCTGAATTTTTCCACCATGTGTCGGTTTTGCAACGTTGCATCTTTGTCAACAAATGCTGTAAATCTGATATTCGGTTTACTTTCAGCCATCGTTGCGTTGACAATTACTTATAGTATTGTCGGTTTGTTTGTACGGGAGAAGTCCTATGAACAGAACATCTACAAATATGCCCTAACCTTCGGCAACTTTGGTTACGCCAGCGAACCGTTAGTACAGGCAATGTATGGCGATTCCGTCTTGTCTTACTACAAGATTTACACCTTGCCCTTAACTTTGTTAGTATTTACCTGGGGTATGAGTATTTTGGTGCCACGCAGCGGCCGAAAGGGCAATCCTTTGAAATCTCTTTGCAATCCCCCAACAATTTCCATTCTTCTGGGTGTAATTGCAGGTTTTCTGGGACTTGGTGGTGACACCGGTTTCCTGACAAGGAATCTTCCCTTTGTTATGAAAACCTTAGATATGTTGAAGGCTTGTATGGGGCCCGTAGCCATGTTACTGGCAGGCATCACCATCGCCAGATTCGACTTTGTGGGCATGTTCAAGGAAAAGAAAGTTTATAGCGCAACGATTTTGCGGTTGATTATCATCCCTACAGTCTTAATCGGACTTCTATACGGCATTCAACAACTGTGCCTCCACGCTTTCTCCTTCGCCGTTCCCACATCCGTTTTGTATTTGGCCTTCTTTGCCTTTGCATCCCCCTTGGGAATGAATACCATCATTTATCCCGAGGCCTACGGTGGAGATGCGAAAATCGGCGCCTCTATGGCGATGATCTCCGATACCATCTGCATCCTTACCATTCCCCTACTATTTACCTTAATGACGCTTCTATTTGGAGCCCCTGTCTGGTAATCAAAACTCCGCACCCAAAACCGGGTGCGGAGATTTTTTATACCATCTTTTCTTGTTTTACCTTCTTATCTATCACATGTCGGGAAGCAAGTTCCTCCTGAATATCCTCTAACGAAATTCCTGCTTCCACCATCAAAACCATCACATGATAAGCAAGATCTGCAATTTCATAAATGGTTTCTTTTTTATCCTTTGCATGGGCGGCAATAATTACCTCGGTGGATTCCTCTCCAACCTTTTTCAAAATCTTATCCAAGCCTTTTTCAAACAGGTAGGTTGTATAAGAACCCTCTTTCTTTTCCTCTTTTCTGCCCTCAATCAGTTCCATTAAGCCCTCATAGGAGAACGCATGCAAAGTTTCACTCTGATATAAATCATTATGGAAGCAAGAGTCCTCCCCAAGATGACATGCAGGCCCGTCTTTTTCCACCATCACCACCAGCGCATCGCCGTCACAATCGGCAGTAATCGACACAATGTGTTGATAATTCCCACTGGTTTCCCCTTTCAACCATAACTGCTGACGGGAACGGCTGTAAAAACAGGTCAATCCCTTTTCCATGGAGATATTCAGGCTCTCCCGATTCATATAAGCCAATGTCAATACCTTTTTGGAAGTTGCATCCACAACAATGGCAGGAATCAAACCTTTTTCATCAAATTTCAGATTGTCTATATTCATAAGTTACACTCCAATTCTCGTGCAGGAATTCCTGCCTTATTCATTTCCCGTTTCAAATCCGAGATCTTTACCTGACCAAAATGAAATACCGATGCAGCGAGACCCGCATCCACTTTAGGAACCGATTGAAACAACGTAATAAAGTCCTCTACCTTTCCGGCTCCTCCTGAAGCAATAACCGGGACATTTACAGCCTCACACACCGCCTGCAACATAGGAATGTCGAAACCGCCCTTTACTCCGTCGGTATCAATAGAATTGACTACCACTTCTCCAGCGCCATGGGAGACACATTTTCGGATCCAGGATATGGCTTCCATGCCGGTGTCTTCCCGTCCGCCTTTGGCAAATACGCGAAATTCGCCATTCACCCTTTTAATATCCGCTGAAAGAACCACACATTGGTCGCCATAGCGTTTGGCTGCCTGCAAAACCAAATCCGGATTGCGAATTGCACCGGAATTGACACTCACCTTATCCGCGCCACACTTGAGCACGCGGTCAAAATCATCCAAGGAATTGATTCCACCACCCACAGTTAGCGGAATGAACACCTCTGAAGCGGTTTGGGTCAGGATTTCCGTAAATAGTTTTCTGCCATCGCTGGATGCCGTGATATCATAAAACACCAATTCATCCGCCCCATTTTGGGAATAGAATTTCGCTAAATCCACCGGAGAGGAAACATCCTGCAATCCGGAGAAATTGACACCTTTTACCACCCTGCCGTCTTTCACGTCTAAGCAAGGGATAATTCTTTTTGTTATCATTTTGACACCTCGATTGCTTCTCTAAGAGAAATTGCGCCGGTGTAATATGCCTTTCCAATAATTGCGCCATGCAGTTGCATCTGTGATAATTTCTTAACATCCTCTATGGAGGAAACCCCACCGGAAGCAATGATATTCATATTGTAACATTCAGAAAGCATCCGATACAGTTCCTGATTTGTCCCTTCCATAGCGCCATCTTTCGAAATATCAGTACAAATTAGGGTTTTCACACCTAACTCTTGCAGGTATGCGCAAAATACCTCTGCTTTCCGGTCAGAAGTTTCTGTCCATCCCTTAATGGCTACATAGCCATCCTTCAGGTCAATACCAACCGCAATCTTACTTCCATATTCCGATAGCGCCTGCTTTAAAAACGCCTCGTCCGTCACAGCAGAAGTACCTAAAATTGCCCGGTCGATGCCCGCATTAAAATAGGTCTCCAACACTGCCATACTGCGAATCCCACCGCCGATTTCGCAAAAAGCACCAGTGGCATTCCGAATTTCCACAACTTTGGAAAGGTTTGGTGTCAGTCCGGTCTTTGCGCCCTCTAAATCCACCAAATGAATATGGTCAGCGCCTTGGGAGACAAAATCCATGGCTACACATACCGGATTGTCGTGATAAACCGTCATTTGATTGTAATCACCGCGAAACAGGCGCACTGCCTTTCCATCATACAAATCAATCGCAGGATAAATAATCATGGCAAATCTCCCTTACAGTTGCGCAAAGGCCTTTAAAATCTTCAGGCCCACATTTCCGCTTTTTTCCGGATGGAACTGGCATCCGTATACATTGTCCTTTTCTACCGAGGCCGTTAACGGGCAACCGTAATCCGTGGTAGCGCTTATGTAGCCATCGCAATCCGTAGCAAAATAGGAATGCACAAAGTAAACGAAATCCCCGGACTGAATATGCCGGAATAATCGGGACTGTTTTTGAAAATCCAATCGATTC
>JAZKZB010000141.1:0-2857 GCA_045612425.1 Faecousia sp. | reverse complement strand
GACCTCCAATTTGCTGGGAGCATCTTCGGCATTGCTTTTGAATGCGCTGAAGATTTTGGGGGAAATTCCCGATGAATTGCATCTGATTTCGCCTCAAGCCATTGACCCCATTCAGCATTTGAAAGTGGAGCATTTGGGCAACCGCAACCCCAGACTGCATACTGACGAAACGCTCATTGCGCTTTCCATCAGCGCGGCCACCAATCCTACGGCAGAATTGGCCATGGAACAGTTAAATAAATTGCGGGGATGCGAATTGCATTCGACGGTGATTCTTTCTCCCGTGGATGAGAAAATTCTCAAACGTCTTGGCGTGAACCTAACCTGCGAACCCAGATATAAAGCATGATTTAAGGGTCTGCCAATCGGCAGACCCTAACCATTTTGTGGAGATAGTAAAAAATTTTCCCAAGGGTAAAAAAATGATTGAAAAATTGCTCAAATTGGGGTATAACATTAATGTTGTTTGATTTGAATCGGATGGGTAAAACTTTCCGGAGAAAGAGGTAACAGTATGGAAAGAAAAGTCGGTACAACTTCCAGAGGCATTCGGTGCCCCATTATTCGGGAAGGCGACGATTTGGCGAAAATTGTGGTAGATAGCGTTCTGGATGCAGGAAAAAGCGAAGGCTTTGCCCTGAATGATCGGGATGTGGTAGCGGTTACGGAGTCTGTAGTGGCCCGTGCCCAGGGCAACTATGCCAGCATTGATGCCATTGCCAAAGACGTGAAAAGAAAATTGGGCGGTGAAACAGTGGGTGTGATTTTCCCCATCTTGTCCCGCAACCGTTTTGCGATTTGCCTGCGTGGCATTGCCAGAGGGGCTAAGAAAATTGTGCTTATGCTCAGTTATCCCTCCGATGAAGTGGGCAACGAACTGGTGAGTCTGGATCAACTGGATGAAGCCGGCGTGAATCCCTATTCCGATGTGCTTACTGAGCAGAAGTATCGGGATTTGTTCGGGGAAAACCCCCATCCGTTTACCCTGGTGGACTATGTGAAGTATTACGGCGACCTGATTCGGGAAGAGGGCGCGGAAGTGGAGATTATTTTCGCCAACAATCCCCGGGTTATCCTGAATTACACCAAAAATGTGCTCACTTGCGATATTCATACCCGCGCTCGCACCAAGCGGATTCTGAAAGACGCCGGCGCAGAAGTGGTTTGCGGACTGGATGATCTTCTTACCGAAAGCGTTGACGGAAGCGGTTATAACGAAAGATTCGGCCTTTTGGGTTCTAACAAGTCCACGGAAAGCACCATTAAACTTTTCCCCAAGGAATGTACGGATTTGGTTTTGGAAATCCAAAAATCTTTCCTGGAAAAGACCGGTAAGTGCATCGAAGTGATGGTCTATGGCGACGGCGCTTTCAAAGACCCCGTGGGCAAGATTTGGGAACTGGCTGACCCCAGTGTTTCCGTTGCCAACACCCCCGGTTTGGAGGGCACACCCAACGAATTGAAATTGAAGTATTTGGCGGATAATGATTTTGCCGACCTTAGTGGCGAAGCATTGAAAGAAGCCATTGAAAAGCGGATTCGGGAAAAGGGCGATTTGTCCGGTTCTATGGCATCTCAGGGTACGACCCCCCGCCGACTGACGGACTTGATTGGCTCTCTGTGCGACCTGACCAGCGGTTCCGGTGATAAGGGAACGCCCGTGATTCTTGTGCAGGGTTATTTCGATAACTATACCATGTAATTGCGTAATCATACCCCCGGCTTGCATTGCAAGCCGGGGGTGTTTTGTTACATTGAAATCAATAGAAAAGTAAGGAGAACCAAGTGACCACGTTTTCGCCGTATTGGAAGGTTAGTCCCAAATCCTCAATCAAGGAGAGAACGTTGATGCCGTGGCTTTCCACGCAGGGGTGCATGCTTTCCGGATGCCGGCAGGGCAAACCATCGACGATGGCGCAATGCTCGCAGAGAGCGCAGGCCTCGGTGGATAGAACATAGGGTTCTGTCCCTTGGGCGCGGAAGAAATCCCGAACTTGGTTGGTCACTTTCTCGTGTTCCGGACGGGTGGATAATGTTTCTTTTATATCGGAAATGTCGGAAACTTCGGTGATAGTGGAAATCATCAGACAGTTTTGGTATGCCTTGCACCGTTTTTCGCATTCTGTCACGGTGCCGACCCCGGGGGGGCATGCCCAGGATTTTCCGTACATGGGGCAGTCATGTTGGCAGATGTAGCGGATTCGATCGGCAAATTCCAACTCCGAAGGGGTTAAAAAATGGTAGGTGTATAAGGGAAGTTCTGCTAATTGGGCTTCTAAGCGTTCTTGATTCAGCATGAAAATTCCTCCAAAATGTTGCGACAGCCCTCTAAAAGGTCGTGCCAGGTTTGGGTAAAATCACCGCTATACCATGGGTCAGCCACATCCCGGGGTAAAAGGGGATGGCAATTTTCCGGTACTTTGCCGAACAGATGGCGCAAATATTGGGCATTTCGGCCGTCCATGTAATAAATGCGGTCGTAATAGATGATATCCTGAGAGGTGATTTGCCGGGCGCACCGATGGGGGCAGGCGACGCCGTGGGACAGGAGTTCCCGCCGGGCAGGAGGATAGACATCGTTACCGATTTCCTCACGGCTCACAGCCGCCGAGGCGATTTCAAAGGCTTGACTGCGTCCGTTTTTCTCCAGCAAGTCTTTTAATATGTATTCGCCCATCGGGCTTCTGCAAATGTTCCCGTGGCATACGAATAAAACTTTGTACATAAAACGCCCTCGCTTTCGTGCTTGGATTATACCATAGGAATTGCAACTTTGCAACCAAAGGCTCCTCTAGTCCGAGGGAGGCTTTTCTCGGCGGGGTGAATATAAAAATCCCGCTACCTCCATTGTAGCTGC
>JAZKZB010000140.1:0-6895 GCA_045612425.1 Faecousia sp. | reverse complement strand
AGGAAGTTCATGGGCGATCAGGTCTTCTGCCTGCGCCAGCATTTCGGAGGTTTCTTTGGTAACCCCTAAGTCGGTGGCCGTTTCCTGAGAGAATTCTTCTTCCGGATTCGTTTCCTTTTCCGGAATGGTGTTTGCTATGTCGGAAATTTCGTCTTCCTGTGATTCTGTGGATGTTTCCGGAGATTCATCGGAAACAGGCGCAGTTTCTTCTTCCGGATTTTCCTCTTCTAAAACAGATTCTTCCGAAGTTTCTTCGGATTCTTCCGGCTGTTCCGGAGCAATTTCGGATAATTCTTGCTGGTCGTGAATTTCTTCGATTGTCATACCCACGGAGCATAAAACTTCGTCTACCTCGGCCAAAACTTCGTCGGTGGAGGGGGCGGATTCTTCGGGTATTTCTACCGGGTCATCCAACAGTTCTTCCGGCATATTCGGCTGAGGAGGCACCACAATGGGGGTGTCGTTAACGGTATTGCTTTGCAGGTAGGTTGCCAGGGCTTGCCCCATGTGCAGGGGATCTTGCCAACGCACTTCAGGATTGGGGTCGCAGGCCTTCAAGATAATTTGCGCCATTTCCCCATCGGCATAAGCGGGGGAGGACAGCGGTTCTGCCGGGGCGCGCCCTGCAAAGGGCAATGCGCCGCCATTATAAATTTGGTACAAAATCAGGCCGAGGGCATAAACATCCAGAGTGCTGTTTAAGGCAGAAAAAGCATCGGTGATTTCCGGTGCGGTGTAGCATCCCAAATACCGCTGCGGCAGGGAGGCGAAATCCAGCGAGGACAGTTTAATAAAGCCCAAATCTCCAATGCGGTATTCTGTATCGTTGCAGACGAAGATGTTCTCCGGTCTTAAATTGACATACAAATAACCACTGCGTCGGCATGCCGCCAGGGCAGCGCATATATCCAGTCCTAAATTTACCGCAGCAAGATGTGTTAAGGGTTGATGTGTTGCCTGACGTTCCAATGTTTGACGGTAGTCGCTTAATAAGTAAACGTCGAAACCGACTTCCTCACCTTCCATGGGGACAATTTGCCAACTGCGGAAAGGTTCAAAGCCTTCCTGCCGGGAGAGCCGTTGTAATGTGGTGGCTTCTTCTACAATGTCTTCGGCCACTTCCCGGAAATATTCCGAAGCGCCTTGGGCATCGTGAAATGCACCCGCTAACAGCAAAGCATCCAGTTTTGTTTGATCAGCGGGGACAGAGATGACTTTGACGATGTATTTTTCTTCGGACTCATTATGCATCGCAGGGAAACTGCGGACACCGCCGTGGTCACTGATTGCATCGCCCATCAAAAAACCGTCTAACATGGGAGAAATCAATTTCGGCTCAGACACATCTAACGCCTCCTTTTCTCATATCTTATATATGATAAAATAAAATATGGGAAAAAGCAACTGTCTTTCTGCGCCTTTTCCGGGAAATATCTGAAAAGGGAGAAGAAAAGTGGGTCGAAAAGGAAAACAATGGCGGGATCTTCCGTTTGTGGACTTGCATAAATCGAGTGGGTGTGCTATAATAACACCAACTCAGAGCAGATTGTGCTATAAGGGCAATTTCCCGTGATGAGGATTGTCGTAGCCGGATGCAAAAGGGGATTTTTTCCCAAAGGATGAGATTGATAGGCACATTTTTTGTGTCGGAGCGGAGGTTATTATGAGTAAAGTCATTTGCGATGTTTGCGGAACCACATATCCGGAAACTGCATCTACCTGCCCGATTTGCGGCTGTGCGAAAAACAGTGCAGAGCAGACAGCGGCAGAGTCTTCCAATACAGGTTCTGCTTCTTATAATTACATAAAGGGTGGACGTTTTTCCAAGACCAATGTGCGTAGGCGCAATCGGGGCAAGGCTGCGCCTCAGACTACTTCCCAAGACGGTATGAATCCCAATAAGGGTTTGGTGGTAGTGGTTTTGCTGTTGTTGCTCGCCATTGTGGCGGTGCTTTGTTACATTGGATTTAAGTTCTTGTTCCCCGTAGAGGAAACCGATAATCCCAGCAGTAGCAGTTCTACTGTCCAGCAGGGGCAACAAGGCGACAATGTGGACGATCCGGCGCGGATTCCCTGTACGGGTTTGATTGTGCCTTTCAATAACATTACTTTACCGGATAAAGATACATCTTATCTTTTGAGCGTAGATAAGCAACCTGCCAATTCTACGGATACGGTTGTTTTTGCATCTTCCGATATTAGCGTGGTTACAATAGACGACAAGGGCAAGATTTATCCCGTTGGCCCCGGTGAAGCGGTGATTACGATCACTTGCGGAGATGTAACAGTGCGATGCACAGTAACTTGCACTTTTGGGGAAACCCCTGACCCTAATGAGGGAGAAGAAGGTGGAGAAGAAACGCCTACACCGGAAGTCCCCGAAGGCTTTGTGCTGAAATTTAGAAATAACAATTGGGTGACCAACGGGTTCCAGATTTCCGAACAATATCCGCAACCTGTTTCTGTTTACAAGGAAATTGATGGCGTAAAGGCTACGGACATCACTTGGACTTCCGACAATGAAAATGTGGCAACCATTAGCAAAGAGGGCGTGGTAACTGCCGTGGGCAAGGGTACCACTAAAATTCACGGCACGATCGCCGGTCAGACCATTACCTGCACGGTGTATGTTGCGTTTGATCCGGTTGTGAAAGAAGAACAACCTTACACCATCAGCAACACCGATGTTACGATTGGTAAGGACGAAACTTTCACACTTTCCTTGAAGGATGAAAATGGTGCTAATGTTCAGAATGTGGTCTGGACTGCCAACGAAGAAGGGTATGTGGAGATTAACGGAAGACAGATTAAGGGGATTAAGGATACCTCTGATTTGTTGAATAAGTATGTTGTGATTTCCACCACCATTGATGACATTACCTATTCCTGCAAAGTTCGCGTTCATGTGGAGACGACGGATGAATAATCCATAAAATATGTGGCAGCACCAAGGTGCTGCCACTTTTTCTTTAGTCGCCCATTGCTTTTTGTCCCTTGCGAAACAGCAAGGTAATGCACCACAAACCTGCAAGGCCTACCAGCGTGTAGATAATTCTGCTGACCACAGCGTCTTGACCGCCAAAGAGCCAAGCGACCAGATCAAATTGGAAAATACCTACCAAACCCCAGTTCAAAGAACCGATGATGGACAAAATCAATGCCACAGTATCCATGAAAGCACCTCCAATCCTTATTTTGGCTATTCATAGAATCCCCGAAGAAACGAAAATTATACCATTGCAAAATTCGTGTTTTTTCGTTATAATGAAGAAAAAATTGCGGAGGGAATCCCATGACCACTTTGTATGAAGGCGCATTTGCGAAATTGAATTTGACTTTGGATGTATTGGGCAAGCGTTCCGATGGATACCACGATTTAAGAAGTGTTATGCAGACGATTTCGTTGCGCGATGATGTGGAAATCGATGTAGGTACGGGAAAACCGTGGCGTATTCTTTGCGATAAGGAAGGGATTCCTACTGACAGTCGTAATTTGGCATGGAAAGCGGCAGAGGTATTTTTGGATGCGGCAAATCAAGATCCCAATGGACTGGAAATCCGAATCACTAAGCGGATTCCCTCCGAGGCGGGGTTAGGTGGTGGCAGCGCAGATGCGGCGGCAGTTCTGCGGGCGCTGAACCGTCATTACGGAAATCCCTTTTCCATTGGCGCATTGGCGGAACTGGGAGCAAAAGTGGGCAGTGATGTGCCCTTTTGTACTATGTGTGGAACGGCCGTAGTGGAGGGTCGCGGAGAAAAATTGCGAAAGTTGCCGGATATGCCGGAATGTATTTTTGTGGTATGCAAGCCGGAATTTTCTTCTTCAACACCGGAATTGTATCGAAAACTGGATGAAAAGGGCGTCGGCAAGCGCCCGGAACATCGAGCCATGGAAAGCGCCCTTTTGGCGGGTGACTTGGAGAATATTGCCAAGAATCTTTGCAATGTATTTGACCCTGTGGTTACAGAAGAACATTTGGAACTGAATTATATCAAGTCCATTTTCAATACCTATGGAGCCATCGGTTATCAAATGACCGGGTCCGGTTCTGCCGTATTTGGAATGGTAACAGAGTTTGAACATGCTGCTGTCATTTGCAGTATGTTGAAGGAGAATTATCCTTCCGTCTTTATTGCGATGCCTGTATAATATTGGAAAAATCCGCCCATACTGGTTGTATTCTGGTATGGGCGGTGTTTTTATGAAGAAAATTAGAAAAAGATTGGGAATTCTTGGTCTTGCGGTGATGCTTGTCTTGGGAATTTCTGTTTGGAAGGATAAGCAGGTTTTGCGTGAGGATTTGATTCGCTTGCATGTGGTTGGCGCGTCCGATTCTGAGCATGACCAAGAGGTAAAATTGCAGGTTAAGGATGCGATCATTTCCTATTTGCAGGAAACTGTGGAATCTCCCACAGATGCGCAAGTAGCGGAAGAAACGATCAGAAACCTGCTTCCGGAGTTAGAGGTTGTGGCGAATGCCACGTTAGCGGAGGCAGGTGTCTCCCAAAACGCTACGGTCAGTTTGGAGATGGAGGAATTTCCCCAACGGCAATACGAAACGTTTTCTTTGCCAGCCGGTGTTTACCGTTCTTTACGGGTGACCATCGGTCAGGGGCAGGGGAAGAACTGGTGGTGTGTTGTATTTCCTACTTTATGTCTGCCCGCTACTTCTCAGGGATTTGAAGATACGGCGGTGGGCGCAGGATTTTCCGATACTTTGACGAATACCTTGCAAAAGAAAACGCCTGCTTATGAAATTCGCTTTTTCTTCCTGGATTGTTTCGGTTGGTTGGAAAATTTGTTCTATTCGTGGTAAAAAAACTGGATTATGCCCTTTTTTTGGGACACAATCCGTGATATAATAGAGAAAAAGAGAGGCGGTGGATGTATGCTTCAATTGATTTTAAGCAAGGATTGGGTTGCGGTTCGGGATGAAATGTTACGCCGGATTGCCTGTGATGTTCAAAACCGATTGTCGGGCCGGATTTTGATGGTGCCGGAGTTAATTAGTCATGATATGGAGCGACGGCTTTGTGACGTTGCCGGAGATACCGCCAGCCGGTATGCGGAAGTGCTTTCTTTTCCCCGCCTTGCTCGAAAAGTAGCAGATAGTATGGGCAATGTGACACCGAATTGCATGGATGACGGCGGTCGGATTGCCACTATGGCTGCGGCGGCCCGCCAGTTACATAGCCGGCTGAAGGCTTATGCCTCAGTGGAAACTAAGCCGGAGTTTTTAAGCGATATGGTCAATGCGGTGGATGAAATGAAGCGCTGCTGCATCGGTCCTGCGGATTTGGCAGAAGCATCCGCCAAAGCGGAAGGGTCTTTGGCGCAAAAATTAGAGGAACTTTCTCTGCTTCTGGGTGCTTATGATGGTCTCTGCGCTCAAGGGAAGAAAGACCCTCGGGACTTGATGAATTGGTTGTTGCAACAGTTGCAGGATGGGGAATTTGGGGAAAATCATGTATTTTATGTGGATGGCTTCCCGGATTTTACCCGTCAGCACATGGCAATTTTGGAACATCTGATTCGTGTATGTCCGCAAGTGGTCGTTGGCCTTAACTGTGACGAAGTGAACACTTCGGCGTTGGCCTTTGAAAAGGCTGGAGATACGGCATTCCAACTGATGCAGTGCGCAAAGCGCTGGGGTGTAGAAGTGGAGATTCAGGTGCTCCCTGCCCGAAAGAATGATTTATTGACGGTATGCAATACCATGTTTCAGGGACAGTTGCAGGAAGGACGGTTTGGGGATTGCCTCCATGTGGTAAAAGCCCAATCACCTTTTCAGGAAGTGCAGTATGCGGTTTGGAAAATCATGCAATGGGTACAAGCCGGATGCCGGTATCGGGATATTGCGGTGGTCTGTACGGATATGGCCACATATCGGGATTTTATGCATTTGTGGTCCTGCCGTTGTGGGATACCTATGTATGAATCCGGAACGGAATCCGTATTACACAAAAATGGTATCAATACAGTGCTGTTCGCCTTGGAGGCGGTATTTGGGGGCTTTGAAAGGGATGCGGTTTTGCGGTATCTTCGTTCCGGCTTAACGCCTTTAAGCATGGATGCGTGTGACCGGCTGGAAAACTATGCCATTTTATGGGGTGTTCGTGGAAATCGCTGGTTTGAAGTCTGGGAGAATCACCCCCGTGGACTGGAGGATAAATGGTTTGATTCGGACAGAAAGGAACTGGAGGAGTTAAACGGTATCCGCACACAAGCCATGGAGCCTTTGAGGGCTATGAAAGAGGCTTTTCGCTGCGCAGAAAAACTTGCCGATCAGGTGCAGGCCGTTTCTGATTTTTTGGAGCGAATTCAATTTGCCCAAGCATTACAGAATTTGGCAGAAGAAACAGATGCTTCGGGAGACAACCGAGGCGCGCAAATTCTCAATCAGATTTGGGATATTCTGGTGGGCGCGTTGGTACAACTGCATGATGTTTTGGGAGAGACGGTATGGGAGGAAGAAGCCTTCCTGCGTCTGTTTACTTTGCTTTTAAGCCAATACAATGTAGGCACCATTCCTCCGGTTCTGGATGCGGTGATGTTTGGCCCGGTTAACGCCATGCGCTGCCAGCAGGAGAAACATTTGATTGTGTTGGGAGCAGAAGAGGGGAAACTGCCGGGATATGGTGGCAGTACCGGCCTTTTGTCCGACCAGGAACGGGTAGCGATTCGAAAGTTGGGACTGCCCCTTACCGGGGGCGCGATGGAAGGCATTCAGGCGGAATTTGCGGAAATCTACGGTGTGTTTTGTGGCGCCGGTGAAAGTATTACGGTTAGTTGCTCCGGGACACAGCCGTCCTATGTATATCGGCGTTTGGAGAAAATGGTCAATGCGGTGGAATGTCCTCGCAACATTCCCGGGCCGGAATGGATAGATTCCAA
>JAZKZB010000139.1:0-2475 GCA_045612425.1 Faecousia sp. | reverse complement strand
CTGCCCGGCTGGCGGAGCGATTTCCCGGCTTTTTCCATCGGGTTTTGGTAGATGCTCCTTGTTCCGGAGAGGGAATGTTTCGCAAAGAGGAAGCGGCGATAACGGACTGGAGCCAGGAAACGGTGGAAATGTGCGCCCATCGGCAGGAAGAAATTTTGGATTGCGCGGCGAAAATGGTTTGCCCCGGTGGGCGATTGGTGTATTCTACTTGCACGTTTGCTCCGGAAGAAGATGAACAAATGGCAGAAACATTTTTGCGCAATCACCCTGAGTTTGAAGCGGAAGAAGTAGAGGCGCCCTGGTTTGTTTCCAAGGAAAAGGGAAATTATCGGTTGTGGCCCCATAAATTGCTGGGAGAAGGTCATTTCGCTGCGGTATTTCGGAAGAAAGATACGGGTGTGAAGGAAATTTTTGACACGATTAAGGGTCAGACGGAGCCTGGGGAATGGCGTGATTTTGCAAAGGAAATGGAAATCACACTTCCGGAAGGAAAATTTATCAATTTCGGTCAAACCTGGTATTATGTCAGTGCGCAAACACCGGATTTGAGGGGACTGAAAGTATTGCGCCCCGGCCTGGAATTGGGCATTGTGAAAAAGGACCGGTTTGAGCCGGCCCATGCGCTGGCATTGTGGTTGCGAAATTGCAAACGCAGATTTGATTTGGATGCGTCGGGGGAGCAAATTTCGGCCTATTTGCGTGGCGAAGTACTGCCTTGTACGCAAAAGGGATGGATATTGGTCAGTGTCGACGGGTATTCCCTTGGATGGGGCAAAGGGGATGGCGTGCAGCTGAAGAACCATTATCCCAAAGGATTACGAAGAATGTCTTGATTTCGTACTTTACAGTAAGGGGAAAATATGGTATAATATGCGAAGACCCTGAAATAGATTTTTTGCGAGGAGAGGATTATCCTTGGCTCGATATGTGATAAACGGAGGCGTGCCCCTGAACGGCACGGTTACCATCAGCGGCGCGAAGAATGCAGCCGTGGCTATTTTGCCCGCTGCGTTACTCGTGAACGGCAAATGCAGAATTGAAAATATCCCGGATATCTCCGATGTTCGGATTTTGTTGGCCATTTTGGAAGATATGGGCGCTTGTGTCACCCGGGAAGAAGATGGTGCGGTACTTATCGACAGTTCCAGCGTTGCCGATACTTGCCCGAATCCGGAATTGGTTACCAAAATGCGTGCCAGTTATTATCTTATGGGCGCACTTTTGGGGCGGTTTCAAAAGGCCCATGTGGCATTGCCCGGTGGTTGTAATTTTGCATCCCGTCCCATTGACCAGCACATTAAAGGGTTTATAGCCCTGGGTGCAGAGGTAGAAGAAACGGAAGACTATGTGGCAATGAAACCCGGCAAGAATGGTTTGCAGGGGAATCGGGTGAGTTTGGACGTAGTCAGCGTAGGCGCGACTGCCAATATTATGATTGCTTCCGTATTGCTTCCCGGTCAGACAATTATTGAAAATGCGGCAAAAGAGCCTCATATTGTGGACCTGGCCAACTTTTTAAATACCATGGGGGCACATATTTCCGGCGCCGGTACTGATACCGTGAAAATTCGTGGGGTAGAATCCTTGCAGGGTGGTACTTATGCCATTATTCCCGACCAGATTGAGGCCGGCACATATCTTGCTGCGGTGACGGCCCCAGGCGGTAATGTTTTGGTCAAAAACGTAATTCCCAAGCATATGGACTGCATTACGTCCAAGTTGGAGGAAATGGGCGCGGAAGTCATTGAGTATGACGATGCCATTCGTATTCGCAGTGATGGAAATCTGCGCCATACTACGGTAAAAACTCACCCCTATCCCGGCTTTCCCACGGATATGCAGGCGCAACTTTGTGTGTGCATGACCATTGCCTCCGGCGTGAGTAGATTGACGGAAAGCGTTTATGAAACCAGATTCTTTGGCTATTGCAGCGAATTGGAAAGCATGGGCGCCGATATTCAAATCAGCGGAAAAACCGCCATTGTCACCGGTTGTGACCAACTTTACGGCGCAACTGTGTGCGCCAATGATTTGCGTGCAGGCGCGGCGCTGGTGATTGCCGGTTTGGCGGCAGAAGGTACGACGGTTGTGAAAAATATTCATTATGTGGAACGGGGATATGAACACCTGATTCAGAAATTGACTGCGTTAGGTGCGGATATTCGTCGTGTGGAAGATTAAAAAGAAACGCTCTGTTACTGTGGGTAACAGAGCGTTTTTGTTATGCAAATAAATCAGTGGATAAATATCGCTGACCGGAATCGGGAAGAAGGGCCACAATGGTTTTTCCTGCGTTCTCGGGGCGTTTGGCAAGTTCCACGGCGCCGTGCAGAGTCGCTCCGGAGGATATGCCGATGCTGAAACCTTCTTCTTTACCCATTCGCCGGGCCATGGCATAGGCTTGCGCTTCGGTGACGCATAGGATTTCGTCAATTATGTCACAGTCCAGAACCTTAGGGATAAATCCAGCGCCTA
>JAZKZB010000138.1:0-9292 GCA_045612425.1 Faecousia sp. | reverse complement strand
CTTCATTGACACCCACACCGCTGATGGCTACGATCCGACTTCTGAATGTGGAATTCCGCACCGCAATGCTGAGCCTGCCCAACCTTCCCGACGAGGATCTGCTCCCCGGCGGCAAGGAAAACAACGAACCTCTGCGTTATGTAGGCAAAAAGCCGGAATTTGACTTCGAGCCCAAGCACCATGTGGATTTGTGCGAAGGTCTGGGGTTGATTGACTATGTCCGGGGTGTCAAATTGGCAGGCGCAGGCAACTGGATGTATACCGGCATGGGCGCTCGGTTGGAATGGGCGCTGCTGAACTATTTCATTGATACCCATACGGCTGACGGTTACGATTTCATTCTGCCTCCCCACATGCTGGAATATATGTGCGGTGAGACTGCAGGACAATTCCCGAAATTTGCCGATGAAGTGTATAAAATTGCCAACCCCACCGACGACCGCACCCACTATATGCTCCCCACTGCCGAAGCGGCGCTGGCATCCATTTATCGGGACGAAATTCTCACCGAGGCAGATTTACCCAAGAAACTCTTCGCCTACACCCCCTGCTTCCGTCGGGAAGCCGGTTCTCACCGCGCCGACGAACGGGGCATGGTTCGCGGACACCAATTTAACAAGGTGGAAATGTTCCAATTCTGCAAGCCGGAAGATTCCGACGCCGCCTTTGACGAACTGGTCACCAAAGCCGAAAACCTGGTACAAGGCTTGGGCTTCCACTTCCGTACTGTAAAACTGGCCGCCGGCGACTGCTCCGCCTCTATGGCCAGAACTTACGACATTGAAATTTTAATCCCCTCCATGGACGGCTATAAAGAAGTCTCTTCCGTGTCCAATGCCAGAGATTATCAAGCCCGTCGGGGCAACATTCGCTTCCGCAGAGCCGACGGAAAAATCGACTTCGTTCACACATTAAACGGCTCCGGTCTGGCAACCTCCCGTATCTTCCCCGCTTTGGTAGAACAAAATCAGCGCGCAGACGGTTCCGTTGTGGTGCCCGAGTGCCTGAGAAAGTATCTGGGCGGTCTGGAAATTATTGAAAAGAAATAATAGAAAGGAACGAACCAAATGAAAAAGAAAGACAAAAAATCCCTGCTGACTGAGTTCAAAGAATTTGCCATTAAAGGCAACGCCATGGCTCTGGCCGTTGGTACTATCATCGGCGGCGCCTTCAGCAACATCACCAAGAGTTTGACCAACGACTTGATTTTGCCTCTGGTGAACATTTTCATGGGTGGCGCTGACTTTAGCGAGGCCAAAATCATTCTGCCCCGGATGCCCTGGGTGGAGCGCACCTACGAAACCGTGGTCAATGAATACGGCGAAGAAGTGGTGCAGGAAGTCCATAACTACCTGACTTACGGCAACTTCATCTCCGCTGTTATCAACTTCCTGATTTTGGCGATTGTGGTGTTTGCAATCGTAAAAGTGCTTAACCACCTCTCCGACCTGGGCAAGAAGCCGGAAGAACCTGCACCCGAAGCAGAACCTGCGCCTCCTGCTCCCAGCAACGAAGAAGTCCTGCTCGCCGAAATCCGGGACTTGCTGGCAAAGAAGTAAAATTTATATTACACGTTATATTAGAAAAGAGACCCTCGGTTTTGCCGAGGGTCTCTTTTTCCTTATTTCATTCGCTTTTCTAAAGTGACCGTGGTCAGCGGGGACAAATACACTCTGGGGAAACCATATTGGGAGGTAAGCACAAAACTTTTTGGCAATTCATCGCAGGGGACGATTTCTCCGTTTTTTTCCGCCTCATTCAAAAAAGCACGGCTTTTTTGAGATACCGTGGTATTGTCCAAGTCAAAAATTCCTATCACCGAGGAATCCCGTACAGAAAAGTCCTTACCTATATGCAAGTACATTGGATTTCTCCTTTCGTTACTCGCCCTTAATCTGTTTCCACTGGGCAACTGCCAATTGGTCACAACGATTGTTCTTTGGATTTTCTGCGTGGCCTTTTACCCAATGGTAGTGCATTTCGTGCTTTTCCACCAGCAGAAGGAGCGTTTCCCACAAATCCGGGTTTAGCGCGGGCTTTTTATCGGCTTTTTTCCAGCCTTTTGCCTGCCACTGCAACGCCCAGCCTTTTTCCAGCCCATCAATGACATATTTACTGTCAGAATACAACTGCACTACGCAAGGCTCTTTCAACGCCTGCAATCCCCGAATCACCGCGGTCAGTTCCATACGATTGTTCGTGGTCGATTCCTCGCCACCGCACAGTTCTTTTTCTACACCGTTATATTCCAGAATCGCGCCCCACCCACCGGGGCCGGGGTTGCCGGAGCAAGCCCCGTCGGTGTAAAGGGTTACAGTTTTCATTGGTCAACCTCTTGGGAATCTTCCCCGTCCACCCGTTCGATGGACACCACTTCGTTGCCCTCTTCAATGCGCATGATGATAACACCCTGCACATCCCGCTTATAAATATTCACAGAGGACGCAGGCACACGAATGATGACGCCACCATTTTCAATGACCATAATATCGTCATTTTCGGCCACCACACGGCAGCCGGCAATTTTACCGGTTTTTGCGGTAATATTGTAGTTCTTTAGGCCCTTACCGCCACGGTTTTGCGCCACCTTTTCCCCATCCGGACCCAGACGTAGATACTCTGCCAATTCTGTCCGCTTTCCGTAGCCGTTCACAGTGATGGTCAGCAACGTTTTCCCTTCCTCTGCCTTTTCTGCGCCAATGACGTAATCGCCTTCGCCCAGCAAAATGCCACGAACACCGGCGGCATCACGTCCCATAGGACGAACATCCTTTTCGTTGAAACAGATGGCCATACCGTCAGCGGTTGCCAAGATGATATTATCATTGCCTTCGGTACGAATCACGTTCACCAGTTGATCGTCCTCAACCAAGGTAATGGCGCGAATACCGCCCTTCCGGTTGGTTTTCAGTTCAATGAACGGAATCCGCTTGACCGTACCCCGTTTGGTGCACATCATCAGGAATTCATTTTCATGGAATTCCCGGGTGACCACCATAGCCGTCACGCTTTCCCCTTGTTCCAGAGGAAGCACATTGACAATCGCCGTGCCACGGGCCGTTCTACCGGCTTCCGGAATTTGATACCCCTTGCGATGGTGTACTTTACCTTTATCGGTAAAGAAGAGAATATGGTCATGGGTAGAAGCCACATTGATAGACTTCACATAATCCTCTTCCTTGAGATTCTGGGCATTGACACCACGTCCGCCCCGACTTTGGGTGCGGTAAGTATCCACGGGCATCCGCTTGATATATCCCTGATTGGAAAGGGTAAATGCGCAGGTTTCTTCCTCAATCAGGTCTTCGATGTCGATTTCATCTTCAATATCCTGAATTTCGGTCTTGCGCTCATCGCCAAACTTATCCCGAATGGCAATCAATTCTTCCCGAAGAACCGCCTTGAGTTTTTCTCTGTCGCCCAAAAGTTCCATATAGTAAGAAATGCGTTCCTGCAACTCATCAAACTCTGCCTGCAGTTTTTCTCTGTCAAGTCCCTGGAGGGCTTTCAAGCGCATATCCAAAATCGCTTGGGCCTGGACATCGTCCAACCCAAAACGCTCGCAGAGTTTTTCTTTTGCGTCATCGTAGGCAGAGCGAATAATGCGGATAACCTCGTCAATATTGTCCTGGGCTATCAGCAGACCCTCTAACAAATGGGCGCGCTCCCGAGCCTTGCGCAAATCATACTCTGTACGGCGTGTAAGGATTTCCATCTGGAATGCCAGATATTCGTCCAAAATCTGCCGTAAGGACAAAATTTTGGGTTGTTTTTGGTCATCCACCAGCGCCAGCATGATAATGCCGAAACTACTCTGCAATGCAGTCTGCTTATAAAGCACATTCAGCAACACCTGAGGATTGACATCCTTTTTCAACTCAATCACGATACGCATACCGTTGCGGTCGGATTCATCCCGCAGATCAGAAATACCCTCCAGACGCTTATCCTTTACCTGATCGGCAATGGCCTTAATCAGCATTTTTTTATTGACCTGATAGGGCAGTTCATTGACAATGATCCGGGTCCGGTCTTTGTCAAATTCCTCAAACTCCGTACGGGCGCGAACCACTACCTTCCCACGGCCTGTGGCATAAGCCGCGCGAATACCGCTACGGCCCATAATAATACCACCGGTGGGGAAATCCGGACCGGTAATATGTTCCATCAAGTCCACCATGGATACTTCCGGATCATCCAGCACTGCCACGCAGGCGTTAATGACTTCCGTTAAATTATGGGGGGGAATATTGGTAGCCATACCAACGGCAATACCGGACGAGCCGTTCACCAGCAAATTGGGGAATCGGCTGGGCAGTACCCGGGGTTCTTTCCGGGATTCGTCAAAGTTCGGATCCCAGTTTACGGTCTCCTTTTCAATATCCCGGAGCATCTCATTGGAAAGTTTGCTCATTCTCGCCTCAGTGTAACGGTAGGCAGCCGGGGGGTTGCCGTCCACGTCACCGAAGTTACCGTGACCGTCTACCAACAGGTAACGCATGGAGAAATTCTGAGCAAGACGCACCATTGCATCATACACAGAACTGTCGCCATGGGGGTGGTATTTACCCAGCACATCACCCACGCAGGTAGCGGTCTTCTTAAAGGGCTTATCGGAGGTCAGGCCCGATTCGTACATGGTGTACAGAATGCGGCGATGAACCGGCTTTAAGCCGTCACGAACATCGGGAAGGGCACGACCAACGATGACGCTCATGGCATATTCGATGTAGGAGCGTTCCATTTCATCTTCCAGATGAGATTCCGTAATCACCTGATCGGGGAAGCGAATATCTTCCGGCTTATAACTTCTGTTATGCTTTGCCAAACTGCGTCACCTCCTTAAATATCAATGTTGATGGCATATTTTGCGTTCCGCTCAATCCATTCCTTACGGGGTTCTACCTGCTCGCCCATCAGCACCGTGAAAATTTCATCGGCGCGAATAGCATCATCCAGGGTAATCCGACGCAAGGTGCGGGTGGCAGGATCCATAGTGGTTTCCCACAACTCATGGGGGTCCATTTCACCCAAGCCTTTGAATCGAGAAATCTCTACCTTGGCGTTGCCTTCCCCACGCATTTCCGCAGAAACAATGTCCCGCTCCTCATCAGAGTAGGCCACTCTCTCTACCTTACCCCGTTTCAGTTTATAAAGGGGCGGTACAGCGGAATACACAAAGCCGTTTTCAATCAACGGCCGCATATAACGGAAGAAGAATGTGAGCAGCAGCGTGCGGATATGCGCGCCGTCCACGTCGGCATCGGACATGATGATAATCTTATGATAGCGGAGTTTTTCAATATCAAAATCCTCACCAATGCCACCGCCCAAAGCGATGATCAGAGGGCTGAGTTTATCATTGCCGTAAATTTTATCTGCTCTTGCTTTTTCCACATTGAGCATTTTACCCCACATGGCCAAAATTGCCTGGAACCGGGAATCTCTGCCTTGAATGGCAGAGCCTGCGGCAGAGTCACCCTCGACGATGTAAATTTCGCACAAGGAAGGGTCTTTTTCATTACAGTCCTGGAGTTTGTCCGGCATGCCACCGGATTCCAAACCGTTCTTGCGCCGGGCATTTTCTCTTGCTTTTCTGGCGGCCTCTCTGGCCCGGTTGGCAAGCATCGCCTTTTCCAAAATGATCTTGGCGGTGGCAGGATGCTCCTCAAAATAGGTCGCCAACTGATCGCCCATGATCTGCTCCACCAACGTACGGATATAGGCATTGCCCAGTTTTGCCTTGGTCTGACCCTCAAACTGCGCGTCGGTCAGTTTTACGGAAATAATGGCAGCAATCCCTTCCCGAACGTCTTCACCGGAGACCTTTTCTTCCCCTTTGATAATACCGACTTTTGCGCCGTAATTGTTCAGTACACGGGTCAATGCCGTCTTAAAGCCGGTTTCGTGCATACCACCTTCCGGTGTACGCACATCGTTGGCAAAGGACTGAATGGATTCGTTAAAACTGTCGTTATACTGAATGGCAATTTCTGCAGATGCGTCGCCCTTCGTACCGGAAATATAAATCACATCTTCATGAATCACCGTCTTCTTCCGATTAGTGAAAGAAACAAATTCCCGAATACCGCCCTCATAGCACATGGTCTCGGAAACCGGTTCTTCTCCACGGGCATCGGTAATGGTAATGCAAAGACCGGCATTCAGGAACGCTTCTTCCCGCATCCGTTCATGCAAAATGTTATAATCATATTCCAAGGTATCCAACATTTCCGGGTCGGGCTGGAAAGTCACTTCCGTTCCGTTCTTATCCGTTTTTCCCACAATGCGCATTTCCTGCAAAATATTGCCCCGGGAGAACTTCATTTCATAAATGTTCCCGTTTTTATAGACCCGAGCCGTCAAATTTTCGCTCAAGGCATTGACAACAGAAGCGCCTACGCCGTGTAAACCGCCGGATACCTTATAACCGCCGCCGCCAAATTTACCGCCGGCGTGGAGGACCGTAAATACGACTTCTAAAGCCGGTTTTCCGGTTTGGGGCTGAATATCTACGGGAATACCACGTCCATCATCCGTAACCGTAATGGAATTACCGGGGTTGATGGTCACGGTAATATGCTTACAATAGCCGGCTAAGGCTTCATCGATGGAGTTATCCACAATTTCATAAACCAAGTGATGTAAACCGGAGGCGGAAGTAGATCCGATATACATACCGGGGCGCATGCGCACCGCTCCCAGCCCTTCCAGCACTTGAATTTGTGAACCACCATATTCTGTTGTTACTTTCGTTTCGTCAGACATAAACAGTCCTCCTAATTATTCTGCTCCGCTGTTTTATTGGAAAACACCAGCGTTCATCCATTCTAAAATTTTACGTTTCCCGTAATGCTCCCCCACAAATTTCCATGGTTTTTCCCAATGTGGTAAAACGACCGGGTTCACAGCAAGTAATAAATACTTGACCCGAGATAATTTGATTCAACACAAAATCCTGCCGACCGGGGTCTAATTCAGAAAGAACATCATCCAAAAGTAAAATCGGTTCTTGTCCCAATTCCCGTTTCATCAATTCCCGTTGCGCCAGTTTCAGACTAATGGCCGCGGTACGGGTTTGTCCTTGGGAACCATAGGCTTTCAGCGAAATTCCGGATAAGGTCACTTCAAAATCATCCTTATGGGGGCCGGTTAAACACTGACCGCTTTCCAACTCCGCCCGATAATGACTTTGTAAATGTTCTTGTAAATTTTCCGTAAGCACAGATATGGGCGCAAACGGATCTTTTACCGTAGAAACAGTATCGTATTGCAACGCAAATTCTTCTGCGCCGCCGGAAAATTGCCGGTGAAATTTCTCCGCTTCTTTTCCTAAACTTTCATAAAAACGGGCACGATAAGAAATCAGTAACGCACCCACTTGGCATAAACGGGCATTGTATTCCGGTAAAACTTCCAAAAGTGCCGGATATTCAAAATGGTCTTTCAAAATCCGGCTTTTTTGTTCTAAAATCCGTTGGTACTCCGAAAGAGCCGTATCATAATTAGGGCGTAGTTGACATAACACTTGATCGCCCAACCGTCTCCTTGCGGAAGAACCGGCTTTTAACACCATTAAATCTTCGGGACAAAATAAAACGGTTGACATAACACCCGATATTTCTCCAGCCGTTTTCTTTTTTACGCCATTTTGCCAAATTTGACGGGGACGATTCCCGGGAAACATTACCCAACGTAGAATCTGTTTACGTTCTTGCGAAAAAATTTCTCCCTGAATTTCTCCAAACGATTCACCAAAACGAATCATTTCTCCGGTTTTTTGCGCGCGAAAACTTCTCCCGCAACCTAAATATCCAATGGCTTCCAAAAGATTGGTTTTCCCCTGGGCATTCTTTCCGACAATCAAATTCACACCGGAATCAAATTCTGCAGTAAAAGTTTCGTAGTTCCGAAAATTTTGTAATTGTAATTTTTCAAGCCTCATGGCAAATCACATATTCCTGATTTTCTAAAGAAAAGCGGTCACCGGCATAAAGTTTTTTTCCACGCATGGTACAAATTTCTCCGTTAACCTTTACTTCTCCGTCTTGAATGATGGCTTTTGCAGTACCACCGGAAAAAGCATGACTTAGTTTCATGGCCGATTCCAATTTTATAAATTCCGTTTCAATAGAAACCGGAATGGCGCTGTCTTTTTTTCTTACGGTTACTTTCATGCTTTCACCCAATTAACTTTTCTTGATTCTGACAGGCAAAATCATATAAGAAAAATCGTGCTTTTCATCAACGGGAGTTAATACAATGGGGCTTAATCCATTGGTCAGTTCCAGAACCACTTCTTCAGAAGGAACGGCTCGCAAAGCATCTGCCAAGAAACGAACATCAAAGCCGATTTCCAATTCTTGTCCGTCACCGGCAATGGAACATCTGTCTTCTGCCGCACCAATGGTGGTTGTGGTTCTTAAATACAATACCTGGTTGGAAAAAACGCAACGCACAGGGCTCTTATATTTCTCAGAAACAATCAAACCCACTCGTTCAAAAGAAGCAGATAAATCACTTACATTGGCAACTAATTTTACGGGGCAATTCGTCGGAACTACTTTCCGCCAATCCAAAAAGTCACCATCTAACAAACGACAAATTAATGTAGAATTTCCAATTTGGAATAATATATGCTTATTTCCCAAAGTAAAGGAAGCATCTTCTTCACTGTCGGTTAGAATTTTTTCTACTTCTTTTAATCCTGCGGCAGGAACTACAAAAGAAAGATCCCGATCAATCGGCGTTTCCGGATGATACGTTCTGCGAGCCAAACGAAAACCATCCACAGCAATGGCGGAAATATTGTCTTCTTTTACTTCAAATTTAACACCGGTATGCACAGGACGTCCCTGATTGGTAGAAACGGCAAAAATCGTTCCGTTAATCATTTCTTTCAGACAATTCTGAGGAATTTCAATACTTCTTCCCGTACCTACATCCGGTAATTCCGGATAATCTTCCGCATTTTCTGCAGAAATGGCAAAGGAAGCATAACCGGCTTTTACAGAAACTTTAAAGTTTTCATCTACTACAACCGTGACAGGTCCTTCCGGAAGTCTGCGCACAATATCTCCAAAAAGTCTTGCAGGTAAAATGCAACTACCGGCTTCTGTGACTTCTGCTTCCAAATCATAAGAAATCGCAGTTTCCATGTTATAACCGGTAAGGCTGACACCAACTCCGGCTCTACAAAGAATGCCTTCTAAAACGGCAAGAGAACTTTTTGGTGCAACGGTACGACCGGCAATATTTAAGCCTTGTACCAACATACTTTTTTCACAGGTAA
>JAZKZB010000137.1:0-7822 GCA_045612425.1 Faecousia sp. | reverse complement strand
GTGCAGTAGAGAAGAACGGGTGCGCCCGATATTGCGCTTGCCGTCTGTGACGGCCTGAGGGTTATTTCGTGAGGAATAACCGAATCAGAGGTGGTACCGTGATTTTTCACCCTCTGTCCTGCGGGACAGAGGGTGTTTTTTCGTTGGAGGTAGATATGATAAATGTGCCTATGGACGTTCTGACGAATTATCAGGTTCGAAAGAGTAAAAAGCAGAAGCAAGTATTTCGGGATGCGGTGTGGGAATATGCCGAAAAATTGGGATACCCCGTTCAGGTGAAGTCCGGTTCTTTTGGGGTGAAAAATTTGATCATCGGCGACCCGGAAAATGCGAAGTTTTTGATTACAGCCCACTATGATACCTGCGCCTGGATGCCTTTCCCCAACTGGATTACACCCTGCAATCTTTTGGTGTATTTGGCTTATCAGTTGCTGGTTGTCTTTGTTTTGATAGCCGTTGCGGTTGGGGTTGGTTTTGGCGTTTCCAGCTGGACTTCTGATTCGCAGGTTGCGTATTTTGCGTGCTTGGCGGTGTACTGGTTGCTATTGATTGGGATGCTTAACGGGCCTGCCAACCGCCACACAGCCAATGACAATACTTCCGGTGTGATTACTGTTTTAGAAATTGCCCGTGATCTTCCGGAATCTTTGCGTAGTCAGGTCTGTTTTGTGCTTTTTGACTTGGAAGAGGCTGGCTTGCGTGGCTCTTCTGCTTACCGTAGTGCGTTTAAAAAGCAGACGGAGCATCAGATTGTTCTGAATTTAGACTGCGTGGGCGACGGAGACCACATTGTGATGTTCCCAACCAGAAAAATGCGTAAAGACAACTGCGCCATGGAATTGTTGCGTAAATCCGTAGGGAGTTTTGAGAATAAAAGTATTTCCATACACGAATCCGGATTTTCTCACTATCCTTCGGATCAGGCAAACTTTCCGAAAGGCGTGGGAATTGCGGCCTTACACAAAGGAAAAATCGGCCTTTGGCTGGGCAGAATCCATACCCATCGGGATACAGTTTTAGAAGAAACGAATATTAACATTCTTCGTGATGCCATTCTTTCTATAATCGGCGAAAGCGAAGCGATAAATCGAAAGGAAACGGAATATGAAACTATATGATGAACTGGTCGCCCGTGGCTTGATTGCCCAGGTGACAAATGAGGAAGAAATTCGGGAAATGATTGATAACGGCAAGGCGGTCTTCTATATCGGATTTGACCCTACTGCGGATTCTTTGCACGTGGGTCACTTCATGGCCCTTTGCCTGATGAAACGGTTGCAAATGGCCGGCAATCGCCCCATTGCCTTGATTGGCGGTGGCACGGCGATGATTGGTGACCCCTCCGGTCGGACGGATATGCGTTCCATGATGACCCAGGAAACCATTCAGCACAACTGCGAATGCTTTAAAAAGCAGATGGAACGGTTCATCGAGTTCGGCGAAGGCAAGGCAATGATGGTAAACAATGCCGACTGGCTTTTGAATCTGAACTATGTGGACTTCATCCGGGAAATCGGTGGTTGCTTCTCTGTGAACAACATGCTCCGTGCGGAATGCTTTAAGCAACGGATGGAAAAGGGTCTTTCTTTCCTGGAATTTAACTATATGCCCATGCAGTCCTATGACTTTTATTATCTGTTCCAACACTATGGATGCAATATGCAGTTCGGTGGTA
Source organism: Faecousia sp. (assembly GCA_045612425.1). Taxonomy (GTDB): domain Bacteria; phylum Bacillota; class Clostridia; order Oscillospirales; family Oscillospiraceae; genus Faecousia. The sequence goes on along the minus strand of JAZKZB010000137.1, from coordinate 6,147 downwards.
ATGACCAGTGGAGCAATATGCTGGGCGGTACGGAACTGATTCGCCGGAAGTTAGGCAAGGATGCCCATGCCATGACCATCACTTTGCTACTGAACTCCGAAGGTAAGAAGATGGGCAAGACCGCATCCGGTGCAGTGTGGCTGGACCCCAATAAAACATCTCCCTTTGATTTCTATCAGTATTGGCGTAATGTTGGGGATGAGGACGTGCTGAAATGTATCCGCATGTTGACATTCTTGCCTATGGAAGAGATTGAAGCCATGGCGGACTGGAAGGATGCCCAATTGAACACCGCAAAGGAAATTCTTGCCTTTGAGTTGACCAAACTGGTTCATGGCGAGGAAGAGGCCATGAAAGCGCAAACTGCCGCGAAAGCCTTGTTTGTCGGTGGCGGTGACGATGTCAATATGCCCACCACGGAAATTACAGAGGATAAGTTAACGGATGGGAATATCGGCATTTTGACGTTGATGGTGGCTTGCGGGCTTGCTCCCTCTAATAAGCAGGCACGGCAGTTAGTAGAGCAAGGCGGTGTCTTTGTCAACGATGAAAAAGTACCTGCTCCTACCTTCTTGATATCCAAAGAAATGCTCAAAGATGGCGTAAAGATTCGAAAGGGCAAAAAAGTGTTCCACAAGGCTGTTTTAGCGTAAAGATTCACCCCGGGTAGTTATCATACAACCCGGGGTGAAATTCTTCTATTGTATTTTGTCATTTTTTTGCTATAATAGAATCATCCAATCGTGATACTACATATCCGGAGGTACTTTATGAAACTCAATTACAAACGTACGATCCTGGTGGGCTTTGCCTTTTTCCTGATTTGCGCTTTTTGGCAGGCCTATGATGCCACCATCCCTGTGATTTTGACCAACAAATTTGGTATGTCCCAAACCTGGTCCGGTGTGGTTATGGCATTGGACAACATTTTAGCGGTATTTTTGTTGCCACTTTTTGGTTCTTTGTCGGATAAATCCAAGAGCCGTCACGGGAAACGGACACCCTACATTGTGATTGGTACTATTGTTGCGGTGATTGCTTTGGTAGGTCTTTCCTTTGTGGATGCCATGCAATTAAAGAAACTGGATGCCGTTTCTGCGATTGATGATCCTAAGGCGTTAGTAACCGTTTACGAGGATCAAAAGGAGAATGTATTGAAAACTCCGGAGGGCGAGGAATTTGTCCTTTCTCAGCGTTACAGTGTGGAGGAATTCTCTGAAATTTCTTCAAAGGTGACCGACCCGGAAACAGGGAAAGAGAAAACCAATGCGGAATATACCAATTATGTAGCGCCTGCCCGGGAGGCGTATGTTGCGAAAGTGACAAGCAATGACCCAAGTATGCTTATTTTGTTTATGGCGGTCTTGCTGATCATTTTGCTTTCTATGGCCATATTCCGATCCCCTGCGGTGGCATTGATGCCCGATGTAACGGTGAAACCGTTGCGCAGTAAAGCCAATGCGGTGATTAACTTAATGGGTACTGCAGGCGGTATTTTGGTGCTTGTCCTTGGTATGGTATTTGCCACATCTGCAGTGGAAAATTCCTTGATGAATTATACAGTCTATTATGGTGTCATTGCGGGCATTATGGCGGTGGCATTGATTGTATTTATGCTCACGGTTCGGGAACCTGCATGGGCTCGTCAAATGCAAGAGGATACGGTCAAATATCAGTTGGATGAGGAAGAAACCGAGGAAACTGTAAATGACCGGAAATTGAACAAGAGTCAGAGAAAATCCTTGATTTTTATTTTACTGTCCATTGCTTTATGGTATTTTGGCTATAATGCAGTGACTTCTAAATATGCCGTTTATGCAGGCAATATTCTGAATATGGACTACAATACCACCATGCTTTTGGCGCAGGCTGCGGCAGTGGTTGCCTATCTGCCTGCAGGTATGGTGGCAACGAAGATTGGTAGAAAAAAGACAATTTTGGCAGGTGTTTTATTCCTCGCCACCGCTTTTGGCGTGGCATCCTTCCTGCGAGCCGGCAGTCCGGTTTGGCTAATGAATATTCTCTTTGCCATGGCGGGTATCGGCTGGGCAACGATTAACGTGAACTCGTTCCCCATGGTGGTGGAAATGTGTTCCGGTAGTGATATTGGCAAATATACCGGTTATTATTATACCGCTTCCATGATTGCGCAGATTGCGACGCCTATGCTTTCCGGTATGCTTATGGATTATGTGGCAGAAACCACATTGTTCCCCTATGCCACTGTTTTTGTGGCGCTTGCTTTCGCCACTATGCTATTTGTAAAACACGGAGATGTGAAAGTTAGTGATGAGAAAGTGATTGCCACGGAGGAAGTATAATGTATTATGCCTTTTTGGGCTTAGCCGTTATCTTCCTTGTGTTTTTGCTTCTCATTCGTTGTCGTGGGAATCATCCGAGATTAAAGGAATTTTCCTATTATGCCTATGCCCATCGGGGATTGCATAATGAGCAAGTACCGGAAAACAGCATGTCGGCTTTTCGTCGGGCAGTGATGCACGGTTATGGCGCGGAACTGGATGTACATTTGCTTAAGGATGGGAATTTGGCGGTGTTTCACGATTCTGACCTGAAACGCATGACCGGGCAAGCAGGAACCATTGAAGAATTAACGGCAGAGGATTTAAAGAAGTATCATTTAAACGGTACGGAGGAAACCATTCCTTTGCTGGAAGATGTTCTGAAAGTGTTTGAGGGGAAAACCCCACTTATCGTGGAACTTAAAAGCGTAAAGAATGCAACGGAATTAGCGAAATCCGCTTGTGAGATGCTGGATCGCTATCATGTGCAATACTGTATTGAGTCATTTGACCCAAGATGTGTGGCCTGGCTGAGAAAGAACCGGCCGGATGTGGTGCGCGGCCAGTTGTCCGAAAACTTCTTAAGGGATAAAAACAGTAAAATTCCGTTTTTTCTTCGCTTTTCTATGACATTTTTATTTGCAAATGTGTTCACAAAGCCAGATTTTATCGCCTATCGCTACCGGGACAGAAAGCAAATTGCGTTCCAACTTTGTCTTTCTGTTTGGAAAGCAAAGGGCGTTGCGTGGACACTTCGTACGCAGCAGGAATATGACAATGCCGTGGCATTGAAATTGCTTCCGATTTTTGAAGGTTTTCTTCCGTAAAAAAACACCGCCCTTGGCGGTGTTTTTTATGTCAGCAGTCTTTTTAATTTTTCCCGATTCTCTTGTGTTAAAGTTGTCAAAGGCAATCGGCATACACCGCAGTCATACCCGATCAGTTGCATTGCTTCTTTGACCGGAATGGGATTGACTTGGCAAAATAAATGTTTTGTTAAAGGTAGTATGGCTTTTTGAATGGTCATTGCCTGCGGGTAGTTGCCGGATAAGGCGCAGGAAACCAAGCGGGTCATTTCAAAGGGAATGACATTTGCGGTTACGGAAATAACTCCCTTAGCGCCCATACTGATCATGGGAATGGTCATGGAATCATTGCCGGACCAAACGGTGAAAGAATCAGGGCACTGGGTGCAGATGTCCAACACTTTGTCGATACTTTGCGATGCTTCCTTTACGCCTACAATATTTGGAATTTTGCTGAGTTGCTGATATACACTCACGGGAATATCCAGTCCGGTTCGGGAAGGCACATTATAAAGGATAACGGGAATCTCCACCGAGGTGGCAATGGCTTGATAGTGGCGGATAAGACCGTCATCTGTTGCCTTGTTATAATAAGGACTGACGACCAGCAGTCCGTCCACACCTGCTTTTTGGGCAAGAAGGCTTAATTGTACGGCATGAGCAGTATCATTGGATCCGGTTCCTGCAATGATCTTCGCCTGATTGCCCGCAATTTGTTTTGCTTGATAAAACAATTCTGTTTTTTCGGCATCGGATAAAGTTGGAGATTCACCGGTTGTTCCGCAGATCACAATGGCAGGGATTCCTGCTTCCATCTGTCTGCGTAACAGCACTTCAAACATAGGGAAGTTAATCTGTTCTCCGATAAACGGTGTAACAATTGCGGTGCAAACGCCGGTAAATAATGGTTGTTTCATGGGCATCCCTCCGAATCATTCTATGCAAAGGTAGAGAGTGTGCGCATAAATCGGTTGCAAATTTTCCACATTTCCGCTATAATATTTGTTGTTTACAGATATGGAGGATATGCCATTGAAAACCCATGATTTTTGGTATGATTTGCCGGAAGAATTGATTGCCCAAACCCCTTTGGAGCAACGGGATTCTTCTCGGCTCTTGGTGTTAAATCGGGAAAACGGAACGGTTTCCCACAAGCATTTTTATGATCTGGTGGATTACTTAAAACCCGGTGACTGCTTGGTGATGAATGATTCCCGGGTGCTTCCTGCGCGAATTTTGGGGCATAGACCCACCGGTGGCGCAGTGGAAGTGCTTTTGCTGAAAGATTTGGGTGAAAAGAAGTGGGAATGCCTTTGTAAGCCCGGCAGAAAGATGCAAATTGGCAGCGAAGTGATTTTTGGTAACGGGGAATTGACCGCTACGGTTACAAATGTGAAAGAAGACGGAAACCGGATTGTAGAGTTTTCCTATGATGGGATTTTTCTTGAGGTTTTGGAGCGCTTGGGGAAAATGCCGTTGCCACCCTATATTAAAGCGGAATTGAATGACCAAGAGCGGTATCAGACGGTGTATTCCCGGGAGGTTGGTTCTGCAGCGGCACCAACGGCAGGGTTACACTTTACAGATGAATTACTGGAAGAAATCCGCAATCGGGGCATTCAAACCGCATTTGTGACTTTGCACGTGGGATTGGGCACATTCCGTCCGGTGAAAGCGGAAGAGATATCTGAGCATCACATGCATAGCGAGTTTTGTACCATGAGTAAAGAAACGGCGGATGTGCTCAACCAAACCAAGAGAAACGGTGGCAGAATTATCTGCGTGGGTACCACATCCTGCCGAACGTTGGAAAGTTTGGCTAAGGAAGACGGCACATTTGAAGAAAGTAGTAAATGGACGGAAATTTTTATTTACCCCGGCTACCGTTTTAAGGCTATGGATGGTCTTGTGACCAATTTCCATTTACCCGAAAGTACCTTGGTGATGTTGGTTTCTGCCTTTGCGGGGAAAGAAAATGTGCTCCGGGCATACGCAACCGCTGTGGAAGAACGTTATCGTTTCTTTAGTTTTGGCGACGCAATGTTCATTGGTTAGCGGATGGTTATAGAATCGATCACCTGACAAGGAGAGATGAATGATGTTTGAACTGAAGAAAACAGAGGGAAAGGCTCGGCGAGGAGAATTTACCTGCGCCCACGGTACGGTGCAAACGCCGGTGTTCATGAATGTGGGCACGCAAGGGGCCATCAAAGGCGCACTGAGCGCAGAAGACTTGAAAAATATCGGTTGTCAGGTAGAATTGTCCAATACGTATCATTTGCACCTGCGGCCTACGGATGAAGTGGTACGGAAAATGGGCGGGCTTCACAAATTCATGACCTGGGATGGCCCGATTTTGACGGATTCCGGTGGATTTCAAGTGTTTTCCTTGGCGTCATTGCGGAAAATTAAAGAAGAAGGCGTTTATTTTTCTTCTCATATTGACGGCCATAAGATTTTTATGGGTCCGGAAGAGAGTATGCAAATTCAATCCAATTTAGGTTCTGATATTTGCATGGCATTCGATGAATGTATCGAAAATCCTGCGCCCAGGGATTATGTGAAAAAGAGTGTAGACCGCACCTATCGCTGGCTGGAGCGTTGCAAGGCAGAAAATGCCCGACTGAATGCTTTGCCTGATACCATCAATCCGAATCAAATGCTCTGGGGCATCAATCAAGGTGGTACCTATGCGGATATTCGGATCGACCACATGAAACGGATTGCGGATTTGGATTTGCCCGGATATGCCATTGGCGGATTGGCGGTGGGAGAAACGGCAGAGCAGATGTATGATATTATTGAAGCGGTAGAACCTTATATGCCGAAAGAAAAGACCCGCTATTTAATGGGCGTAGGAACGCCAACCAATATGATTGAAGCGGTTGCCCGGGGCGTGGACTTTTTTGACTGTGTAATGCCGGCAAGAAACGCCCGGCATGCCCGACTGTTTACCTGGGATGGCGCTATCAATTTAAAAAACGCGAAATATCAGTTGGACGATTCTCCCATTGATCCCAAGTGTGATTGCCCTGTGTGCC
>JAZKZB010000136.1:0-7202 GCA_045612425.1 Faecousia sp. | reverse complement strand
ATCCAGCATAGGCGCATAGGACACCAACGCTTCGTCTTGCGGTGTTGCTTTTACTTCCCCCTCAGAGAGACGTTTCATAGTCTTACACAGCAGACCCGCGCCCAAAACTGCCAGTTTATCCAGCAGTTCACCGGCAGTTTCGTTTTCACCAATTGCCGTAACCGCAGTATCAATCACATCACCGGCATCCATTTCCCGGCAAAGATACATGGCGCTGACACCGGTTTCCGTCAAGCCATCCAACACCGCCCACTGATAGGGAGCAGAGCCCCGATACTTCGGCAACAAACTGGCATGAATATTGATAAAACCCTTGGGGGCAATATCCAACACTTTTTGGGGCAGGATTCTTCCGTACGCCACCACCGCCACCACATCGGGTCGCAATGCCCGAAGTTCAGCCACCGTTTCTTCCTCCCGGAAGTTTTCCGGCTGAAACACCGGCAAATGATACTGCAAGGCCACCTCTTTCACCGGAGAATGCACCATTTTCATTCCCCTGCCCTTGGGTCGATCCGGTTGAGTATATACCCCCACCACCTCAAAGTCTTCTTCCAACAGTTGTTTTAAGCATGTGGCGGCAATGTCCGGTGTGCCCATAAAAACAATTCTCAATACAATCCCTCCGGATGATTAGTCCTCGTCGGACGCTAATTCCTCCTCAGTCAGGAAACGCTCCATGACTTGTGTATACAAGATTCCGTCCAAATGGTCCAATTCATGGCAGAAACAGCGAGCAATCAATTCCTCACCTTCTGCTTCAAACCAATTTCCATTCCGATCCTGAGCCCGCACCTTAGCATAATAAGGGCGTTTTACCAAACCGTATTTTCCGGGAACACTCAGGCAACCTTCCGCGCCTTCCTGCTCCTCATCGGTTTCAATCAGTTCCGGATTGACCAGTTCCAAAATTTCCTCTCCGATATCCACAATCACCACTCGGCGCAAAATCCCCACCTGCGGAGCAGCCAAACCCACACCATTGGCCTCAATCAAAGTTTCCTTCATATCATCAAGCAATGTGTGAAGTTTCCGATCAAATGTTTCCACCGGTCTGCACACCTTATGCAACGCAGGTTCCGCATCGGTTAATATTTTTCTGATTCCCATGAAAAAACCTTCCTTATTCTTCGAATCCGTTCACGTCCACAAAAACCGTTACCCCACGATTTCCCCTATCCGTAGCGAACTGCCGCAACATGTGGGCGATCAACTCCCGAAGATGTCGGGTCATTTTACAACGTAATGTAAGACGATAACGATAATTGCAATTAATTTTTAATACCGCGCAGGGTGCCGGCCCCAATACCTCACAACTTTCTGCAGAATACGCTTCCGTTCCCAGACAAGCAAGCAAACTGTCACGCAGTTTTGTTGCGCTTCGCAATACCTGCCCCTCTTCCTGGCCAACAAACGTAATACTTGCCAGATCGCCAAAAGGTGGCATATTCTGCACCCGGCGTAATTGGATTTCCAAATCATAAAACCCGTCATAATCCTGCATAGAAGCAAACGTGATAACCGGGTGTCCGGGTACCATGGTTTGGATCACCGCCTGGCCGGAAGTTTCTCCCCGTCCGGCACGCCCCACCACCTGCGTAAGCATATTAAAAGTAGTTTCAGCCGACCGGTAAGAACCGGAATACAGACTCAAGTCCGCATCCAGCACCCCAACCAAAGTAACATTGGGCAGGTTCAAACCCTTGGCCACCATTTGCGTACCAATCAGCACCGGTACATCATGATTTTGAAAGTGTTCCAAAATCTTTTCGTGGGTATTCACCGCATTCACGGTATCCGTATCCATACGGTCAATTTCCATATGTGGAAACAGGTCCAGCAACTCCTGCTGGGCTTTTTGTGTACCAACACCAACGCTCTTCAGCGGTCCGCCACAACTGGGGCAACGAAACGTAGCCGGCTGAGAATATCCACAATAGTGGCACATCATTCGCTGATTGGCGCTGTGATAAGTTAATTTCGCGCTGCAACGGGGACATTGGGGCGCTTCCCCGCAATCCACACAAACCAAACTTCTGCTATTGCCCCGGCGGTTGAGAAACAAAACCGTTTGCTTTCCTTCCCCGTAGGTATCGCCGATGGCATTGACCAGGTATCGGCTAAGGGACAAATCGTTGCCGGCTTTCAATTCCTCCCGCATATCCACGATTTTCACTTTCGGCAACGGCCGTCCGTTAAATCGGTTCTGCAAGGTATAAAGTCCGTAATCTCCATTTTTAGCATGATACATGGTCGTAATACTGGGCGTTGCAGAGCCCAGTAAAACCAGAGATTTTTCCTTGTAACCCCGCCAAAAAGCAATTTCCCTTGCATCGTAGCGAGGCGCATTTTCCGACTGATAGGAGCGTTCCTGCTCCTCATCCAAAATAATAACCCCCAGGTTCTGACAAGGCGCAAATACCGCACTGCGCGTGCCCACAACCACTTTGGCATCTCCGCTTTGGATACGCTTCCACTGGTCATAACGTTCTCCGGCAGATAAACTGCTGTGCTGAACAGCCACCGCATCTCCAAAGTACGCCACAAGCAAACTAAGCAGTTGGGGTGTCAGGGCAATTTCCGGAACCAAAAGCAAAGCGCACTTTCCCTGAGTAAGGCAATATTCAATCAATTTCAAATAAACTGCCGTTTTTCCGGACCCCGTAACACCATAAAGCAACGCAGTACCGGGTTGTTCCGCAGATGCCTGGGCTTTCAAGCCTTCCAGGGCAGTTGTCTGCTCTGCGTTCAACACCAACGGGCCATCTAAAACTGCAGGACGGATTTCTCTGCATCGCAAAACCGGCTTGTCGGACAATTCCAGATAGCCCAAATTGGCCAACCGCTTCACTGTTACCAAACTTGCGCCGGTATAGTAGCAAAGTTCTTTTACGGAAACAGAACCGATACTGCACATCAGTTCCAACACGCTTTTTTGCATGGATGCGGACTTTGGGCGTCTCGATGCATAGTCCATGGCTTCCTCCACAGAAGATGCCAAGGTGGCGATTTTTTCCGTTTTATCCCCTAAATTCTGCAAAAAACCGGTTTGAGAAACAATCCATTTTTTACGCAACAAATAGGAAACAGCAGTACGAAATGCATTTTCCTCAACAATCGCCTTACGAAGCACAGTTTCCTTTGCTTCACCGCCCAAATCTTGCAACAACCGCAAAATCACCCGGGCATCGGCATTTCGGCAAGGCAATTCCTGCTCTGAAATACTCGTCGCCAACCGAAATGTATTTTCCGTACGGAACCACAGCGCACCCGGAAGCATCACCCGCAAACAGTCATAAAAACTGCAAAAATAGCGGTTTCGCATAAAAGATGCCAATTGGAGCATCCGATGGCTCAGCAGAGGTGTTTCATCCAGACGGGATTCCACGGTTTTCAGGTTTTCACCCGATTCATCCGCCAATTCCAAGACCACACCTTCGACTTTACGATTTCCTCTGCCGAAAGGCACCATCACTCGCATTCCCACCTTCAAATCCATTTCCGGGGGAACCAGATAAGAAAAGGGCTTGTCAATCGCAAAGGGAGCCTCCGAAACAGCAATCTTCGCAACCATATAAGCCCCTCCCTCTTTTATCTCATATATTCTTCCTTCAGTCCGGCGCTGAGTTTGCCGTCTGCTACTTCCTGAATCGCCAGTGTAACGGGCTTTTCAGGCAATTCCTCGTTAAATTCTTCTGCTTCTTCTGCAATGACACGGGCGCGTTGCGCTACCACATTGACCAGCAAATATCGACTTGACACATCTTTTAGCAAATCTGCTACAGGGGGGTACAGCATATCCAAATTCCTCCATTATTTCGCATTGCATTTGTTTGCAATGATCGTTAATATTTCATCGGCGCAGGCTTCCACCCGGTCGTTGATGACAGTATAATCATATTTTTCACCTTGCTCGGTTTCCCATAAAGCGCGTTGCATACGAAGTTTTATTTGCTCCTCGGAGGTATCGCCCCGACCACGCAAACGGCTTTCCAGTACTTCCAAAGAAGGCGGCGCGATAAAAATCAAGACCGCATCTTTTCGCTTTTGGCGCACCTGAAAGGCGCCATTGGGTTCAATATCCAGAATCACACTTCCGGTCTGCAATTTTTCCTCTAACTGCCTTTCCGGTGTGCCATAATAGTTTTCCATGTGCGCATCGTACTCTAAAAAGGCATCCTTTGCGATCATGTCTTCAAAATCCTGTTTGCTTACAAAGTAATAACTTTCCCCGTCCACTTCTCCGGGTCGGGGGGCTCGGGTAGTTGCGGAAACAGAGAACCGCAAATCCTTCCTTTTTTCCATCACGTGTCGCAGGACCGTACTTTTCCCTACGCCGGATGCGCCGGAAATGACAAACAATTTTCCTTTTGCCACGGTTATGCCTCCTCATTTTCCTGCCAACGGGTTTGGATGACTTCCGGCGTCAACGCCGATAAAATCACATGGTCCGTATCCATCAGAATAATGGATTTTGTCTTGTGCCCGTAGGATGCATCAATCAGCATGCTCCGTTCCCGTGCCTCCTGCGCCACTCGCTTAATCGGTGCGGAGTCCGGTTCCACCACGGCTAAAATCCGGCCGGCTGAGAGAAAACTGCCAAAGCCAATATTGATTAGTTTCATCCTATCACCTTTACTCAATGTTTTGGGTTTGCTCCCGGATCTTTTCCAATTCCGCCTTAATATCAACCACAATCCGGGCCAAACGCACATCTGTACATTTAGAGCCAATGGTATTGGCTTCCCGGTTCATTTCCTGCAACAGAAAGTCCAGTTTCCGCCCCACAGCGCCACCGGCATCGAGCATCGTGTTCATCTGCTGCAAATGACTGCGCAGCCGAACCGTTTCTTCATCCACTGCGACCTTATCCGCAAAAATGGCGGCTTCGGTCAAAATACGGCTCTCATCGATATTGGTAAGTTCCAATACTTCCTTGAGTTTGTTTTCCAGCCGGGTACGGTAATCCGCCACCGTCTGGGCATTCCCTGCCTCCACTTGAGAGACCAATTCTAAAATCGTTTCTCCACGGCTACGTAAGTCCGCATCTAAAGCCTGTCCTTCAGTTACACGCATAGCATTGTAATTGGCAAGGGCAACGGTAACGGACTCCATCAGATCCGCCAACAGTTGCTCTTCATCTGTTTGGGCGTGTTCTACCACGAATACTTCCGGCATTTTAGAAAGCAAAGAGACACTGATGTCATCCTTTACTGCAAAGGTATCCACCATTTCTTTCATGGCGCTCAAATAACCTTCCAATACCGAGGCGTTCAAAGTGACGGTGGTGTCTTTTGCCGTTTCAGAGCGAATGGAAATATACACATCCACTTTTCCGCGGGAAACTTCATTTTTCACCGCTTGCTTCACCGCATCTTCCGCAAAGGAAACCGCCCGGGGCAATTTCACATTGCAATCCAGATACCGATTGTTGACGGAGCGGATTTCCACTGTAAATTCCCGCCCGTTCAGAGTTTCTACACTACGGCCGTAGCCGGTCATACTTTTAATCAAGGTTCAAAACCTCTTTTCTTCATTTTAACTTTTAGGTGTCACATTTACTGTTACGGTATGGGGGATTCCCACAAACAACAGTCCGAACTCCTCACACTCTTGCTCCAAAGTTACTTTATAAGTATCCATACCGGCGTTGGCGTCGGACAAATCCACCACCAAAGTCAAATCCTCAGCCTTTAGATTCTTCACCACATCCTGTTTGCCACGAATATAAACCTTCATTGTGGAAGTTTGAATCTTGGCTTCCAAATTTTCAGGCAGGCCTTCCGGCTGGATGTTGGTAATGACAAATTCTCTTGCATCCAAATCTTCCGGGAATACAATGGTAATCTTAACCGTTTCCTTACCGGTCAGATTTTCAACCCCTTCGGGCAGTTCAATCTTGCATTCCACTTCCACGGTATTGGCGCCGTCAACGGCAGATACCTCCGCCAAATTCAACTGGATCGCCAGCGCATCGCCGACTTTATCCAAATACTGCTTTGCGCCGGAAATGGTAATCACCTTATCTGCATCCGCCATTGTCCATTGCACATCTTCGGCTTTCACGCCACCGCCACTGATAATGTTCACATTCAAGCCAACAGTCTTATAGGGTTGAATCTTCAATGTCATATTTACTTCAGACACACTGGTATCCAACCATTTCGTCTCGACTTCCCTGCCCTCTTGGTCCCGGAAGGTATACGCATAACTTTGGCTGATGGTCTGTTTCTGCCCCGTTAAATCAACGGAGATTTTTGCGGCAGCGATCTTGTCCACTACATTAGCAGGACCGGACACGGAAATATACTGATGATTCAGTATCATGTTTTCTGTGTCCATCCGATGCATTTCAGGTAACGTGCCGATAAATTCCGGCACAACGGGAATTTGAGCCGTTTTCCTCTCCACCACCGTCAACGTTAACACCTGAGGGTCTTTGTTAAGCACTTCAATCGAATTGCTGGGCACATCCCCGGGGTAAGAAATAGAGTAGACAAGTTGCTGTTCCCCTTTTTCATAAATCGTGGCTAAGTTGGCTATCAGCGTAATATTGCCCCGATTAAGTTTCACCAAATCACTACGGTTCCCACGCAGTTTCAGGGTAACCGTGGGGGTTTCTTCTTCCATAATCATCAAACCATTATCATGGAGAACGTCTTCATTATTCAGCACCACAGGGATATTGTAGTAGGTTTCCTCCCACTCGGGGCTGACAACTGTAATCACATAGGCCCACAACCCAAAAGCAATTGCCGCAGACAAAAGGGCATATATCACTTTATTTTTCATTTATGCTCCTCCTTGTCTTTTTTGCCCTGCTGACTCTTTTGATTCTGCGTCTCCTGACCGTCTTTTTTTTGCAGTCTTTGACGCAGTTTAACCATCAGACTATCCTGTTCTTCTTTTTCTTCGGGGCAAAGTTCATTGGTGAGCAGGCGTTCCAATGTCTGGGGCGCTAAGTGGCGCTTCAGCATGCCACCCACGGCAACGGAAATCGTACCCGTTTCTTCCGAAACAATCACAACCACCGCATCAGACACTTCACTCAAACCTACACCGGCACGGTGCCGTGTTCCCAAGTCTGCGCTTAACCGATTACTGGAAGACAAAGGCAATACGCAGGCTGCAGCCGCCACCCGTCCATCTGTCACAATCATTGCCCCGTCATGCAACGCGGCTTTGGGGAAAAACACATTGCG
>JAZKZB010000135.1:0-11495 GCA_045612425.1 Faecousia sp. | reverse complement strand
CGCCCACCACCGTGGCATTGGGAGCAAGATATGCGCCATCTGTTTTCACCATACAATCGCCGTCCTTTCTTTTTCTCTATTGTATCATCGTGGCTACGACATTGCAACCGGCATTTCACCCAATGCCGCAGTCACCAAAATCCCCAAATTATCCCGGTAGATTTCCTCAAATTGGCTCAATGGCAACGGGTTGGTGCCTTCTCCCACTTCAATGGTAAAACCGGGGCGCCGAAACACCTTAATAAACCAATCCTTGTATCCTGCAAAAGCAGACACATAGGGTGTATCCTCCACTGCATATCCGCTTACCTTGGAAAAACTCTGCGCCAAGGCCTCCGCCCCCGGCACAAATACATTTTCAAATTGCCAATAAATCACCTTGCCTTGGCTATGATAGGCCAATACCAACGCAGGGTCAACGGCCTCTGTATAGCCGGCCAATGCCCGACTTTCCAATTGATTCAAAGGCGCCCGTCCTACATAATCCCGGGGACCCGGAAAAACAAACCCTTGGGAAAATTTAATTTCCCGAGCCTGCAGCCAGCCTGCAGGATAATTCAGATTCAAATCCGTCCCCAAAAGATTGGCTTTCCACCCATCCGGAAAGGGAATGGTCGGATAATTTCTTGCCAATCCCACGGCTGTTTCATAAGCCAGTTCTCCGGGTCGAATCACACCGGTCACCAAATCTACCCCGTCGGGATTTACCATAGGTACTGTGTAAATGGTCGCAATTTCTGCCAATTTTCTACCGGAAACACCAAACAAAGTACCGTCCTCTTCTATGGCTTGCGCCAACTGCTCCACAAACTTTAAAATCACCGGTGTGGTAATCCATTCGTTGGCATGATGCGCCGCCGTATATAACACCTTGCGCGGGCCGTTGCCGATTACCAATGTGCGCAAGGGCCGGCCATAGGCCGTGGTGGTCAACAACTCACTCCGGCAAAAAGAATATCGTTCCGTCAATGCCAAAATGGTATTTTCGCACAACTGGGCTGTCATGGGTACATCCGTTTTCACGATAGCCATAAAAAATCACCTCCGGTCATTCTATGCCGGAGGTGATGTCTTGGCACCCTTATGCCATTTCCAATGTCAATTCTTTTCCACCCAAAATATGAAAATGCAAATGTGGCACTGTCTGCCCGGCATCCTGCCCACAGTTAGATACCACCCGGTATCCGTTTTTCAGTCCTTCTGCCTGGGCAATCTGCGGAATTACTTCAAAAATATGGGCCACCAAGGCGGAATTTTCCTCGGTTATGCCATCCACAGAGGGAATGTGGGTCTTAGGAATCACCAAAATATGGGTAGGCGCCTGAGGGTTAATATCCCGAAACGCAAGCACTTTCTCATCCTCGAACACTTTCGTGGACGGGATTTCCCCGGCAACAATTTTACAAAACAAACAATCCATCTTATCCTCCTTATATCCCAATGGCGCCAAACACACCGACACTGACAAGCGCCATAATCAATCCAGCCAAAATCACACCCAAACACACCGATACCACTGTGCTTTTAAAGCCCATGTCCAAGAAACTGGCAGCCAAAGTCCCGGTCCATGCACCGGTCCCGGGGATGGGAATGCCCACAAAAAGCATCAATGCCACAAACAAGCCACCGCGACCGGTTTTTTTGACCAATTTTTGTCCGCCACGATGACCTTTCTCCAAGCAATATTGGCAAAATCTTCCAAAATATTTTCTTTTTGCACCCCAAACCAACACTTTTCTTGCAAAAAAGTAGATAAACGGAACAGGAAGCATATTCCCAAAAATACAAATGCCCAATGCCACAAGTTCGTTAATGCCCATGCCCACTGCAATGGGAACAGCGCCCCGCAACTCCACAATCGGCACCATAGAAATCAAAAAGATTATAAGATATTTTTTCATTTCATCACCTTTGCTCAGAATTTTCTCCATTGTAGCATACTTTTTCCTTGTATGCAAGAATCTTTCCGTTCCAATTCCCAGAACTGGGGCAACAAAAAAGGAGCCTGCCGGCTCCTTTTTTTATACCGTTTCTTGAATGATAACGAAACCATCCACCAGGTTTGCGCTGAGCAAATATCCCTCCACAGAAACGCTTCGTTCCATTAAGTCCGTCAGAATCACGCAACCGTCCTTACACTCAATCTGCATGACATTTTTCATAACCACCGTTTCCGGTTTCATTTCATTTTTATACACCGTAGAAAGGCACATGGGATTTCCTCACTTTACATCCAAACTGGCCAGCACAGCGCTCAGCCGTAAGTTGCCCTTTTCAAAATCGGACACCGCTGCCATGACCTGCTCATAAGCCATGTGATTGCCGGCTTTTTCCAATTGCACCGCCAAATCCGCCAATTCCTTGGCATGGGCGGCATTGTGCCCGGCCATATATTTCATCAGGGCAGTTAATTCTTCCATGGGCGTATGCTCGCAGGCGCTTTGGCAGGAATGGCAATGCCCGGCGCAATCATGGGCATGTTCATGCGCCACACCCTCTGCGTGAAGATGTTCATGATCATGGGGATGGCTGTGAGTGTGTTCATGAACATGGTCATGGGGATGGGAGTGAGTCACATCGCCATGGGTATGCTCATGGGTATGGGTATGGGCATGGTCGTGGTCATG
This sequence comes from Faecousia sp., assembly GCA_045612425.1. GTDB lineage: Bacteria > Bacillota > Clostridia > Oscillospirales > Oscillospiraceae > Faecousia. The sequence continues at coordinate 8,868 of JAZKZB010000135.1, read as the reverse complement.
GTCATGACCGCCCACATGATCGTGATGAATATGCATAGTCGTCTGCTCCTTTGCTTTTTCTTTTACTATATCCTAATTTCGAAAAATTGTCAAAGCAATTATCCCAAACTCTCCAAGGCATCTCGAATCGAACCGATGGAATACAGGGAACCGAAGCAAAGAACAACCCCCTGCTCTCCTGCCAAATCCATGGCTTTTTTTACCCCTTCTTCCACACTTTGGCAAGCAGTGGCCACAGCCCCTGTCTGGCAAAGATACTGCGCCAATAATTGGGCATCCAGTTTCCGGGGATTGGGCGGCGTGATACACACAAACTGCTCCACCAAAGGCATCACAGGCTGATACATCTCCGCATAGTCCTTATCTGCCAGCACGCCGGTCAATACAATCACACGGCGGTCTTTCAAATAATCTTCAATATTCTTCACCAAAGCCTCAATGCACTGAGGATTATGCCCACCGTCAATGATAAACAGGGGATTTTTTCTCATCACGTCGAACCGACCGGGCCAGGAAACATCCCGAATCCCTTCGCGGATATGTTCCTCTGAAATTTTCCAACCCAATTCCTGCAGCGTATCCGCAACCGCCAGTACCACCGCAGCATTGTGTATTTGATGGTCTCCCAGCAAAGGCAGTACCAAATCTTTGCGCTCACCGCAATGAAACACTTGACCCTCTAACCCGTGGGAAACAGAAGTCAGACTCTCAAAATCCGCCTTTTTCAAGGAAATATTCTTTTCTTTGCAAACTTGCTCAAATACCGCTTCCACGGAAGGCGTGCTTCGATAAATCACCGCATGACCGTTTTCCTTAAAAATGCCTGCCTTTGTGGCTGCAATTTCCTCTACCGTGCTACCCAGATAATCCGTATGGTCCAAACCGATATTGGTAATCACGGCCACTTCGGGTTTTTCGATGACATTGGTGGCATCCCAGGAACCGCCCATACCCACTTCCAACACCACAATATCGCACTTTTGCCGATAAAAATACTCAAAGGCAATACAGCAGACCAATTCAAATTCCGACGGAGACTCCTCCATGGTATCTGCAAAAGGCTTCACATACTCTGTGATTTCAGACAGTTCTTCATCTGTAATCTGCTGCCCGTTAACCTGCATCCGTTCATGGAACCGGTAAATATAAGGGGAAGTATATAATCCGGTCCGATACCCTGCCTTCTGCAAAATAGAGGCAGTCATGGCCGCAGTGCTACCCTTGCCGTTGGTACCGGCTATATGCACGTATTTCAGTTTCTTTTCGGGATTTCCCATTTTGGCAAGTAAGGTTTGGGTGCGAGAAAGGCCGGGAACCGTCCCCGTCCAACTGACGGAATGAATATATTGCAATGCTTCTTCTACATTCATAAACAATCTCTTCTCTTATATTAATTTTGCTTTTTTTAGTGCGGTCATAATCGGTAAAGCAATGGTTGCCAGCAGGCACGACACTCCCCCGTTGAGGCAAAGGCGCACTGCCAAAATCCCAAAGACCATATGATACTCATAATAACCGAACATTTTAGAATCCACATAAAGGGCCAAGGTGTTGCCAAAAGATGCCAATACGCTGCTCAAAAGACACGCAACCATCAAAAACAGCAATTGCTTTTTATTGATTTTCCAGCCGTCTTTTATCCAGTTCTTCATAAACAACCACATCATCAACCCTAAAGAACCGCCACGAAGAAATTCTCCTAAGCACCATAGCGGCGTAGTCACCGTCAACCCGTAAGGGCCGGTCACCTGGGTAATAAATTCCCCAAAAAAGCCGACAATCATGCCATCCACCGGACCAAAGGTCAGTGCGCACAATAAAATGGCAAACGGCGCCACGCTCACCCGTAGCATATTGCCAATGGGAATCCTCCACGCGCCCAACACCACATAAATGGCAATAAAAATAGCGTCTAAAACCAAACGCTTTACGGGGAATCGGTTTTTGCAATGATTAGACATAAAAAGTCCTCCTTCTTTGTAGAGGCGATACGGCGCTATGTATGCAAAAATCCCCACAGCAAAGCCATGGGGAGTACAAACATAGATAACCCGTAAGGGAAAGGTAACCTTTTCCGTCCACCTATCGCCTCACCGAGTATCGTTGCTACATAAAGGAGGTCATCCAGTATGCAACAGCGGGTGCGGTGACCTCATCGCGGAACAAGTCCTTCGTCCGTCACTCAACTCCCCATTTTGACGGCACTTCACGCGAGGTTCCCTACTCTGTTCTTCGCTATCATACACGATGGTTCGCAAAATGTAAAGTGTTTTTTCCAAAATAAGAACAATTTCCCTGCCAAAAGTTGTCGTGCGATTCTTTTCCCCTTCACACATTTCCCTAAATTTCCCATTTCCCGGCCAGTAGAATGAAATCACCGTTACAAAGGAGGTCTTTTTATGCAGTGTCAAAAATTAAAAACCTACATGGAAACCGGTCGGGTCGTGTTTCTGCCGGCCAAATCCATTCGCCCCAACCCTTCCCAACCTCGAAAAATCTTTCGGGAAGAAGCCCTGTCGGAACTATCCGATTCCATTCGTCAACACGGCATTTTGCAACCCTTATCCGTCCGACGCATCGGTACCAGTTTTGAACTGATTGCCGGAGAACGCAGACTTCGCGCCGCCCAGATTGCAGGCTTGACAGAAGTGCCCTGTATCATCATGACCATGGATGACAAGGAATCCGGCATGGCCGCCATGCTGGAAAATTTACAACGCCAGGATTTAGACTTTGTTGAAGAAGCCACAGGCATTGCCCGGCTGATGGAAGCATGGGGCATGAGTCAAGATCAAGTAGCCCGCCTGCTGGGAAAAAGTCAAAGCGCCGTTGCCAATAAACTCCGCCTTTTGCGCCACAGCCCGCCGGTGCTTTCCGCCCTGCGGGAGGCAAATCTCACAGAACGCCACGCACGGGCCTTGCTCAAACTCACATCAGAAAGAGAAAAACTCTCAGCCATTGCCCATATTGCCCGCCATGCTATGAGTGTAGCCCGCACAGAAGCCTACATAGAACAACTACTGCGTGGGCAAATGCCAGAACCCGATTTTGTAAATATCACCGCATTTTTATCCAATTTAAGCCAAACTCTGCAACGGATACAGCGCTGTGGCATCCCGGCCATTTCCGAACGCAAAGAAACCGAATCCCAAATCGTCCTAACCATCACCATCCCAAAAATCGAAAAATAGACTTATTTTTCCACATTTTCTCACCCTTTCCCCTTGATATCGGTTTTCCCGAATGGTATAATACAACGGAAATATGAAATAAGAAAGCGAGGGGAAACATCATGATATTCGGCAAGCATATCAACCGATATTATCTGAAATATGCCGGTTGGTTGTTTTTGGGACTTCTTGCCCTTATCGCGGTAGACGCCCTGCAATTGGTAATTCCCCAACTATACCGCATGATAATCGACGGCCTGACCAGTGGTGAAATCAAGGTCAACTATGAGACGGTCGCCTTTGATATGGACTTTTTACTGGATCGTATCTGTATGCCCATGGTGGGTATTATTTTAGCCATGGTCTTCGGCCGTTTCTTGTGGCGTGTTTGTTTTTTTGGTTCTGCTGTCAAATTGGAAGCGGATTTGCGCAACCGGATGTTCAGCCACTGTAAAGATTTAAGCCATCAGTATTATCAAGTCAACAAAGTGGGCGACTTGATGAGCCTGTTTACCAACGATTTGGATACGGTGCAGGAATGCTTTGGCTGGGGCGTTATGATGTTCTTTGACGCGCTTCTTTTAGGCGTACTGGCCATTTGGGATATGTGGCAGATGGACCCTCTCCTCACCGGTCTTTCTTTGATTCCCATGGTGTTTTTGCTGGCCTCTGCCACCATTGTGGGCAAACGGCTCACCGATAAATGGGAGATCCGACAGGAAGCCTATTCCAAACTTTCTGATTTTTCTCAGGAAAGTTTCTCCGGCATCGCCGTTATCAAAGCCTTTGTAAAAGAAGCCAAAGAACTGTGGGCCTTCCGAAAACTAAATGAAGAAAACGAACACGCCAACATGAGCCACACCAAAACCGCTTTGCTGTTCCGGATTCTGACCACCTTGTTTGTGGAAAGTGTTATCTGCATTATTTTAGGTTACGGTGGCTATCTGGTATACTGCAAGCAATTCACTTCCGGCCAACTCTTTGAATTTATCGGCTATTTCAATGCGGTCATTTGGCCCATTATGGCCGTTTCCGAACTCATCGACATGACCTCCCGGGGCAGAGCCTCTTTAATCCGCATCAGCGAACTTCTGAATGCGCCCATTGATGTTGAGGATAAGGAAAATGTACGGGATTTGGATTCCGTCCGGGGCGATATCGAACTGCGCAATCTTTCCTTTACCTATCCCGACGGAGAATTCGAAGTCCTGCAAAACATTTCCTTTACCATTTCTGCCGGCGAAAATGTGGGCCTTGTGGGCAAAACCGGCAGTGGCAAAAGCACTTTGGTAGACCTCATTTTACGTACATACAACGTCCCCGACGGCACATTGTTTATTGACGGGCACGATGTGAACCAAATCTCCATTCGCAGTGTCCGGGAAGCCTGCGCCTATGTCCCTCAAGATAATTTCCTGTTCTCTGACACCATTGAAAACAACATTGCCTTCGGCATGGAAGATATCGACCCCGATGCCGTTACCCACGCCGCAAAACTGGCGGATATTCACGAGAATATTCAAGAATTTCAAAAAACGTATGCCACTGTTTTGGGTGAGCGAGGCGTTACTGTTTCCGGCGGTCAAAAGCAAAGAATTTCCATTGCCCGGGCCTTAATGAAAAATGCCCCCGTTTTAATTTTGGATGACAGTGTTTCCGCAGTGGACACCAAAACGGAAAGCACCATTTTGAACAATCTGCGAACCACCCGGGAGGGCAAAACCACCATTTTAATTGCCCACCGCATTTCTACCATTGAAAAAATGGACAAGATTCTCTTTATTGACGACGGAAAATTGGTGGCCGTAGGTCCTCACACCCAGTTGTATGAAACCTGCCCCGAATACCGGAAAATGGTTGACTTGCAACGGCTGGAAGAGGAAGGGGGTGCGCACAATGCATGAGTATTTACCCATTTTAATTGTGGGCGCCATCATTGGCGTATTCTCCACGCTGTTTCTCATCGCATGGTTCATTCTGAAGCGCCATAAAGAAGACATGACCGACCGGGACCGTAACATGTCCGACAAAGAAATTGTCACCCGACTGTTGCGTTATGCCAAGCCCTACACCAAACAGTTTGTGTTGGTATTTGTCATCATGCTGGTGTCCATTGGTTACGAACTGATTTCTCCTTTGCTGATGGCAGAAATTCAAGACATTATCAAGCAGGATTCTTTTGCGTTGTCTGCGTTATTCACCACCGTAGTCTTCTATGTAGGTGTTTTGATTGTTTCTTTGATTTGCACCTATTTTCAGGCTATGCTCCTGCAAAAAACCGGTTTGAAAATTCTTTCCCAAATCCGGCTGGATGTGTTTACCCACATTGAGAAACTATCCCATGAGCAACTCAACAACATTCCCGTGGGCAAACTGGTGACACGCGTAAGCAACGACCCCAACGCCATCAGTTATATGTTCACCAACATTTTAATCTCCCTCTTGAAAAATGCCATGGTGATTATGGGCATTTTGATTGTCATGCTGGCAGTCAACTATGCGCTCACTTTGATGATCTTGTGTTTTGTTCCCTTTGTGGTACTCTTCACGGTGTTGTTCCGCCAGTTTTCCCGCCGTGTCCACCGTCAAGTAAGTAACGCCACCACAGATATTAATACCTACTTGTCCGAAAATCTCTCCGGCATGAAAATCACCCAGATTTTTAACCGGGAAGACCAAAAAATGGACAGTTTTATCCAACGAAGCGAGAAACTAAAAAAAGCAAAATTTAATCGGTTATATGTCTTTGGCGTTTTCCGTCCTCTGGTTTATATGCTCTTCATTTCCTCCCAAATGTGCCTGTTTTACTTTGGCGCCAAGGGATATATCACAGATACGCAATTTTTAGGGCAAACCATCACCAGTTACACCGTGGTCGCTTTCTATGGCTACATCTCCCGATTCTTTAACCCCATCCAAACGTTGGCCGAACAATTTGATATGCTCCAGCGGTCTTTTGCCTCTGCAGAAAAGATTTTTACTATTTTGGATATGGTTCCCGAAGTGGTAGACGCAGAAGACGCCATCGAATTGGACCACATCGAAGGAGAAATTGAATTTAAGGATGTGTGGTTTGCGTACAAACCGGATGAATGGGTGCTCAAAGGCGTTTCTTTCCACGTTATGCCTAAGCAAACGGTGGCCTTTGTAGGCGCAACCGGTTCCGGAAAAACCACCATTTTGAGTCTGATTTGTCGTAATTACGATATTCAAAAAGGCCAAATTCTCATCGACGGCATTGATATTCGGAAAATTAAAATTTCCTCCCTGCGCCGTCACTTCGGCCAAATGCTGCAAGATGTATTCCTCTTTTCCGGAGACATCCGCAGTAATATTGTCCTGCGGGAAGATACCATTACCGACCAGCAGGTAATGGAGGCCTGCCAATATGTCAATGCAGACACCTTCATCCACAAACTGGACCACGGTTTGGATGAGCCGGTACGGGAACGGGGCAACAACTTCTCCGCCGGGCAACGGCAACTGCTCAGTTTTGCCCGCACCATTGTCCACAAACCTTCCGTTATGATTCTCGATGAGGCCACAGCCAATATCGATACGGAAACGGAATTGCTGATTCAGGATTCTTTGGAAAAGATGAAAAATATCGGCACCATGCTGATTGTTGCCCACCGTCTGTCCACCATTCAGCACGCAGACAATATTATATTGCTGTCCCACGGGCAAATTGTAGAGCAGGGTACCCATCAAGAACTGCTTCGGCACAAGGGAAAGTACTACGATCTTTATACCCTGCAATTTGAAAAACAACAACTTCAGCAACGTTAACTCTGCCGATTTTTCTTACGCTTTTCCCATTTCTGATACTGTAACGCTCCGCCGATTATGGCGGAGCGTTTTCCTATCCACACAAAAAAGGCGTGCCGTATGGCACGCCTTTTCAATCAGTCGCAAATTATTCGCCTTTTTCCAGAGCAAGGGTTCTGGTGGTCACATCGCAAACTTCCGCAGGTCCAAAATACTGAATCGCACCGGGATAGACATAGCAGGTTTCCACCGCCCAAGTTTCCCGATTGGCTTCGAAGAATTTGAACGGCTTGCCATCCAATTCCACAAGGGCCTTGCGGATTACCGGCTTATCGTGGCCATGTCTTCTTTCAATGTTCATCATCTTGGTAATGGGCATACCGCCGGCAACCCACTCTTCCGCAGGCTTGGACAAATTGGACACCTTAGACAGATAGCCGTTATAGCCGTACTGAATCAGCATAAAGGCATTATAGCCCAGAGAATAGCAGTAGTCCGCGTCAAAATTAGAGGGGAAAGCGCAACGGCCTTCGTAACCCAGGAAGTGATGCAAGGGAGAGAACTTGCCGTTATACGTACCGGCAGCCTTGCGCTGCGCCAAATTGTCTTTTACCATAGCAGAGAACAGTTTTTCGGATTCAATCAAAGACACCTGCACGTTGCCGTGGGGATCCCGTTCCAGGAACAACTGTTGCTGAATGGACTGGGGCAGCAAGGCAAACACAGCCATGGATTCCTTGGTCAAACCGGCCTCAATAAAGGCATACTTGTCCGCCCATGTGGGCAGGGCATTGAAGGCATCTGCTTTCGTGCCGGCCAGTAATTCGTTAATTTCTGCAATCAGCACAGAAAACTCAGGAACAAATTCCACAATACCTTCGGGAATAATGGCAACACCGAAATTCCAACCCTTGGCGGCGCGTTTTGCCACGGAGTCAGCGATATAATCGGTAATCTGCGCCAAAGACATTTTCTTAGCCGCCACTTCTTCACCGATCAGGCAGATGTTAGGCTGGGTTTCCAAAGCGGTTTCCAACGCCACGTGAGAAGCGCTCCGACCCATCACCTTTACGAAGTGCCAATACTTCTTAGCGGAGTTAGCATCCCGTTCAATATTGCCCACAATCTCACTGTAGGTCTTGGTAGCAGTGTCAAAACCGAAGGAACATTCAATATCTTCATTCTTCAAGTCTCCGTCGATAGTTTTAGGACAACCAATTACTTGAATTCCTGTATTATTTGCTGCAAAGTATTCTGCTAATAATGCAGCGTTAGTGTTTGAGTCGTCCCCTCCTATAATAACTAAAGCATTTATATTATGTTTCTTACATACTTCAGTTATTATTTGGAATTGTTCTTCTGTTTCTATTTTAGTTCTGTCTGAACCAAGAATGTCAAAGCCACCTGTATTTCTATATTGATTGATATAGTCATCATCAAATAACATATACTTATCGTTTAGTAGTCCTTTTGGTCCTCCTTTAAATCCATATAATTCATTTTCAGGATTTGTGTTTTTTAATGCATCATATAGACCACATATTACATTATGTCCACCAGGAGCTTGTCCTCCTGATAATATTACTCCAACTACTTGTTTTTTTGCTATTGAAGTATTTTTTCCTTTTTTAAATGTAATTTCTTTTTTTCCGTATGTGTTTGGAAATAATTTTTTGATTTTTTGACAGTCAGATACACTTTTTGTTTCGTTGCCTTCTGACACTGTTATTTTAGAAATACCGTTCCTCAACATTTTAGGTAGTTTTGGAACATATTCTAGTCTTATTTTTTGTAATGTTGATTTATTCATCTTTATTCCTCCCTCTTAAGAACAGATGATTGTATCATACATATTTAAAGTATGTAAGGTAATTTTTTTATTTTTTTATTTTTTGACTCTATTTTTTGTAGATTTTTACTTTTTTATTAT
>JAZKZB010000134.1:0-8326 GCA_045612425.1 Faecousia sp. | reverse complement strand
TCGCTGGACTCCATCGTGCCGGCAGATGCGCGCTTTAAAATTGTCATATGTTGTAACTCCTTTTTTAAAATAGCAAAAGATACAGTAACAATCCGCCTATATTGTATAACACAATTTGCAGTTTTGCAATTGTTTTTCTATTTTTTCATTGCATATCTTGGAATTATTGTATATAATGACCGTAGAAAAGCAGGGGGAGAGGAAATGGAAATGGATATGGAACTGCATAGCCCCTTGCGGGGGAAAAAAAGAAATATTTGGAGTGATTTTCTGACAAAGGCAGGACTCACAGCAGATACGGATACGGAGCAGACGGTTCTTCTGTGGGAGGAAGGACAACTCATAGCCACCGGTTCTCGAGCAGGGAATTTATTGAAATGCATTGCCGTGGATTCTGCCCGGCAGGGTGAGGGATTACTGGCAAAAGTACTTACTGCTCTGCGTCAGGAGGCTTTCCGGGAAGGCTATGAACATCTGTTCCTTTACACCAAACCCTCTAATATTCAACTGTTTTCAAATCTTTTCTTCTACCCTGTTGCGCAAACTGAGGATATTTTGCTGATGGAAGACCGTAGAGACGGTATCGGCAGTTTTCTTCGGGATTTCATTCCGTTAAAGCACCAGAGAAAGAACGGTGCGGTGGTTATGAACTGCGATCCGTTTACATTGGGGCATCAGTATCTGGTTGAAACTGCTACCAAGGCCTGCGATCATCTTTATGTGTTCGTGCTGTCTGAGGACAAGGGGTGTTTTACTACTTCCCATCGGATGGAAATGGTGCAGCGGGGTACAGCGCACCTTTCCAATGTAACGGTATTGCCTACCGGGCCATATTTAATCTCTAACGCTACATTTCCCACCTATTTCCTGAAAAACAGGGGTCAGGCAGAACATATCCACTGTCAACTTGATATAGAGATTTTTGCTCGATACTTTGCCCCGGCATTTTCTGTCAGCACCCGCTTCTTGGGAACAGAACCGATTAGCCCGCTGACCAATGAGTATAATGAAGTTTTGAAAGAACAACTTCCCCAATGGGGGATTGAAGTGGTGGAGATTCCGCGGTTATCCATTGGAAACACACCCATCAGCGCAAGTGCTGTGCGCGTCGCCGTCAAAGAGAATGACTGGCAAACCCTACAGTCCCTTGTTCCTCGCACCACATTGGCATACTTAGAGGAAAAGCATTTGATATAAGAAGGAGAATAACCAATGGCAGAAAGACGTCCTACCCATATTCTCAGCAGTTATTTTGCCCCTCGCGGACATAACCGTATGTATGCTTTGGGCATACAACTGGCCCAACAGTACTTATCTCCCAATGATAAACTTATCGGCATTATCGGGGAAGCAGGTTCCGGCAAGAGTGCGCTCATCCGCGGCATGTTTCCCGGACTGGAACTGACCAACGATGACAATGGTGTCTATGTCCGCCCACTTCCTCTACTGGAGCAGGATCGTGGCTTTGCTTTTTTTGCACCTCATACATACCATGTAGATATTCGCTTTGAAAACGGTTTCACTCAAATGTCCGTTATTGCCGACGCCATCACAGAAGCGCTGGAGAAAGGCCGGCGTGTGGTAGTTGAGCATTTTGATCTGGTATACCCCTTGTTGGGAGCAAATGCGAATCTTCTGATCGGCGTGGGTGAGCAGGTTCTAATCGCTCGCCCCAACATTTTCGGGCCGGAGCCAGAAGAGATCCGGGAAACGGTTTACAAATCTCTGCACTACCGATTGATGGCGCACACGGCAGAAGACTTGTGTGAAATGTGTATGTGTGAATTTGACAGAGAGCGGTGCGGACATGATGACGTGCGTCACGGCTTTGCTATCTATTTTCCCGAAACACCCCCGAATATCGATATACCGGAATTGGAAGCATCTGTAAATGAGATCATTGCGCAGAATCTTCCTGTAGGCTATGTGGATGATAGTCATATCAGCGTGGGAGATAAGGTGCATAAATGCAACGGTCCTCGAATCCATGTGCATCATACCGGACAGATCGAACATTTCCGGCTTATGCGCCATTTGATCTACGATCGATTCAAGCGCCGGTATTTATTGGTAGGCTGTGTGGGCGAAAATTCTGACGAACTGCTGAAACGGCTGGATAACCAGCACCAAGGACCTGGTTGGGACTGATGATAGAAGTAAGTTTGCGCGATATTTTAAATGCAAGAGAAGCCCGGGTTCGGCGGCAGCAGTCCTTGCTGACCAAATACCAGACACCTTTGCTTTGTTTTACCATGAATATTGCAGGGCCGGTGAAGACCATGCCACTGATTGAACGAGGATTTCGCGCAGGAGTGGAAATGTTGGATAAAAGATTGTCCCAAGAAAAAATTCTTTTTCGGGAAATTCGGGTATTGTCTACAGGTTGTGAAGCGATTTATGCAATTTCCATATCTGCCCCGGAATTAAAGTTACTTTGCATCGATATCGAAGATACTCATCCTTTAGGTCGTCTTTTTGATATGGATGTGATGGATACCGATGGCACAAAATTAGAACGAAGCGTCCAGCGTGGTTGCATGGTTTGCGGTGCGACCGGGCGCGGTTGCGCTGCCAGCCGAGCCCATTCCGTGGAAACATTGCAAAGGGTTACATGGGAGATGCTTACGCAGTATTTCCGCAACCGGGATCGGGAACAGATTGCATTCAGTGCGGTGCAAAGTCTGATTGAGGAAGTGCACACAACTCCAAAACCCGGTTTGGTAGACCGTCGCAACAACGGTAGTCATAAAGATATGGATGTCCACCTGTTTGAACTTAGCGCCCACGCTCTGCGACCTTATTTTAAAATGTGTTTTCAAATTGGACAAGAGACCGCCCATCTAACTCCGGAAGAAACATTCTCTCTGTTACGTGACGCAGGCTTGAAAGCAGAGGCAACTATGTTCGAGACGACAGGTGGCGTGAATACCCACAAAGGTGCCATTTATACATTGGGTATTCTTTGCGGCAGCATTGGCAGATTGTGGTCGGCAGAAAATCCGATTGTCCATAGTGATGAGATTTTAGCGGAATGTGCAAATATCGTTCGGGCTTCTATATTGACGGATTTTGCCTCTGCAAATGGCAAAACAGCCGGCGAACATCTGTATTTGAAATACGGCATACGCGGGATTCGCGGAGAAGTGGCAAAAGGACTTCTGTCTGTGAAAAATGTTGGTTTACCGCGCTTGCGCCAGTTCCTTGCAGACGGATTTTCCAAAAACGATGCAGGTGTATATACGCTGTTGCATCTGATTGCCAATGTAACGGACACAAATCTATATCACAGAGGTGGCAAAGTGGGCGCACAATGGGCAAAAAAATCCGCAGAAAACCTCTTATCTGTAGCGCATTATCCCACAATCCGGCAGGTCGAAACATTGGATGATGCATTCATTGCCCGATCTCTTTCTCCCGGCGGTTGTGCAGATTTATTGGCAGTTACCTATTTTTTGCACTCCTTGATGGATTTGGGTGATGATTTTTCCAATCCTGACATTTTGGTCGCAAGCCTTGCCAACGGCACAATCTAATAAAAAAGCGGGCGGTCATCGACCGCCCGCTTTTTTAGTAGTTTTCTGCGTGCAATTTTCGGTAACTGCCGGGGGTCATACCCACTTCTTTCTTAAATACGGCCGAAAAATAGTAATGATTTTGAAAGCCACATTGCGTTGCGATTTCAGAAATGGGAATTTTTTTGATGCACAAAAATTCCTTTGCTTTTTTTAAACGCTGGGCGGTGATGAATTTTATGGGGGAAGTATGATATAGGCTTGCAAAAAGGCGCCGGAAATGGGTTTCGCTCATGCCGGCTTGGCGACTGAGTTCTGTTCCGTTTAAATTGTAATCTTCCAGATGGGTCATGATGTATGCTACTGCTTGTTCCATTTTGATTCTGTTTTTCGTGGAAACATATTGAAAAACCTGATTTTTCATAATCTCAGCATAAATTTGGTAGAGAAGCGCTTTTCCCATAAGCCGATCCGCCACATCGCCATTTTTCCAGAGGTGGTATAGTTTTTCAAAGGGTTTTTCTAAATGGGAAATTCCTTTGGCATCATAGATTTCGTTTTCAAATACCACTTGTTTCGGATTTTCAAAAAAGAAATCCACGTAGAAATAGGTGTAGTTATTATCCGTTACCCGCACAGAATATTGGCTGTTATGCGCAAGATAAATAATATTGCCCGGCATGGCAATATGGATTTTTCCGTCAAAAAAGTACTCTGCCCGCCCGGTGAGAACATAGACAAAGCAATCACTTTGCCGACTTGCAATGTGGGGATTGCCGGGGATAAAACGGCGATTATAGACATCTTCTATTTTGAGAATACCTTGTTCTAAATCTGTAATTTTCATAGGATCACCCCGAAAATATGTTAGCATATAGGCGGATTTTTTGCAATCTTTTTTGGTCGAAATTTAATAATTGGTCTTTTTGTGGATTTACAAAATACCCTTGCCTTGCTATAGTGAATGCGAGGTGATATGGATGTGGAATACATTTCATAAAAGCAGAGAGGCACTGACCCAATTTGCCAAAAAAGAGTTTCCTGCAAAGGAGACTGGTTTAGGAGAGAAAGTTCAGGAGATTATCGATCAGCAGGAACTTTTTTCTCAGGCGAAAGCGGAGGCGATGGTCTTTTTATTGAACAAGATTCCTGTGATTGTCGATCCTGAGAACCTGTTTGTTTGGCGTTTTGACCATGAAAACATCATGACGCAGGTGAGAAGTTCCCGGGAACAAGCGTGCAAGCAATCTTTTATGAAGGAAACGGCAACCGAATATGAGCAAGTACGTGCGTTCGTTAACAATCTCGATTTTGGTCATATCGGCCCTGACTGGAGTTATTTGTTAGAGCGGGGTATTTCCGGTGTGATAGAAGATCTCGAAAATGGGGGTCAAACCGCATACTATACGGAGCGAATTGCGGTATATCGCGCCATTGCTACCTTCTTGGAGCGTTTTGCCGATTCCGCCGCTGCCCTCGCAACGGCCAAGGGAGATTTTATTGCAAACAATTTGCGCACTTTGGCGGTTTCTCCTCCCAAAACCATGGCACAGGCGATGCAGTTGATTCTCATCTTGTACGTTTTGCAGATGCACATGGATGCAGTAATCATTCGCTCCTTGGGTGGGCTGGATCGTATGCTTTATCCCTATTATCAAAATGATTTGCGTTCCGGCGCATTTTCAAAGGTCCAGTTAGAGGAGATTGTTTGTTATTTTTTCCAGACTATCAGCAGTATGGAGGTTTGCGCAAATCTTCCTTTTTATATTTGCGGAATGGACGAAAAGGGAGAAGACGCTACCAATGAATTGACGTATGTGTTATTGGAGCAATATGGCGCGCTGGATATTTATGATCCCAAGATTCATGTCATGTATCATCCCGGAATCGACCAAAAAGTCGTGGGGATGGTGGAGGAGATGATTCGAGATGGGAAAAACAGTTTTGTGTTTATCAACACCCCCCTTGCTACAAAGTCTTTGGAAAAAATCGGTATCTCAGCGGAGGATGCAAAAAAGGTAGCGGTTTATGGATGTTATGAAACCGCTGCAGAGGGGACGGAAATACCCTGCACTTGCGCCGGAGAGGTCAATATGGCAAAATCTGTGGAACTGGTTTTGAACTCCGAAAAAGAGTTTGCCGATTTTCACGCATTCTATCAAGGCGTTGTTGACCAATTAGAGGACTACACCCTTTCTTGCATGGATGCAATTGCTTCCTGCGAACCGCACTTCCGGAATATTTGCCCGTCTATGATTCTCTCCCCGACGTATCGGCACAGTAGAGAATCGGGGGTTGATGTGTATAGTGGCGGTGCAAAGTATAACAATACTTCCATTGTGGGCGCAGGGCTTGCCACATTGGTAGATAGTCTTTTGGTCGTCCAAAAACTGGTTTTTGAAGAAAAGCAAAAATCCCTTGCGGAACTTCGGGAAATTTTGCGGAGTAATTGGGAAACAGACCCCAATCTTCGCCTGCTTGTCCAAAAGAAATATCCAAAATATGGAAATCATGTTCCGGAAGCCGACCAAATTGCCGTGGATCTTTATCAGCGTTTCTCCGGGTGGATCAACGGTCGGAAAAATGGACGTGGCGGTGTGTTCCGTTGCGGTATGTTTTCCGTAGATTGGCGTTATTGGATGGGACGGGAGATGGGAGCAACCCCTGATGGACGGCGTAAGGGTGAACCGATCTCGAAAAATCTGGCTGCTTCCGTTGGCCAGGATAAGTGCGGTGTGACGGCCTACCTGGGTTCTGTGCTTGCCCTTGACGGGCAAGATTGCCCCGATGGTTATGTAGCCGATGTGGTGCTCCATCAATCGGCGGTGAAGGGGGAGGAAGGCCTTTGCGCTTTCCACGGATTGCTCACAACCTTTATGGAAAAGGGCGGATTCTCCGTGCATTTTAATATTTTAAGTCCGGACACCTTGATTAACGCCCAAAAAGAGCCCGAAAAATACAGAAATCTTCAAATTCGCCTTTGCGGATGGAATGTGCGGTTTGTGGATTTGGATCGTGCTGCGCAGGATGAGTTTATTTTGCAATCTCAAAAGATGATGTAAAGGAGATTGGCCTTATGTTAAAAGGGATGATTACCGATCTGAAGCGGTTTGCGGTCCATGATGGTCCGGGTATCCGCACGACGGTATTTTTCAAAGGTTGTCCGCTGAAATGCATCTGGTGTCATAATCCTGAAAGTATTTCTTTTGCACCGCAAACCGCTTTTTATCAGCAAAAATGCATAGGTTGTGGGGAATGTAAAAAAGAGAATTTCAAAGTTGAGGATTGTCTGGGGGAAGCAAAAGTTCAATATGGCACAGAAGTGACCGTGGAGGAATTGATGCCGAAACTTTTAGAAGATAAGGCTTTTTATGAATCCAGTGGCGGTGGCGTTACCCTTTCAGGCGGAGAGTGCCTTTGCCAAGCGGATTTTTGCGCTGCTCTTTTGAAAGAATTAAAAGAAAACGGCATCCACACCGCGGTGGACACTTGCGGATTTGTTCCTCAAAAAGCCTTGGATAAGGTGATGCCTTTCGTGGATTTGTTTTTGTATGATGTAAAAGCCATTGAGGAAACGGTTCATATCCAATGCACCGGGCAGTCAAACAAACTGATTTTGGAAAATCTGAAGTATCTGGATGATGTGGGCAAGAAAATAGAAATCAGAATTCCTTTTGTGCCGGAGAAGAATGCCGACCAAATGGAAAAAATCAGAGATTTCTTGAAGCCGTTAAACAATATAACGGCGGTAAAGGTTTTGCCGTATCATTCTTATGCAGGGTCAAAGTATGATGCCTTGGGGATGGAAAATACTTTGCCGAAACGGTTACCCACCGAGGAAGAAATAAAAAGAGCCGAGAGTTTGTTCGTGTTACCTTGATAGACCGTGGCATAACGGGCGATTCGTGAATCGCCCCTACGAAAACTAGCATAAAACAATTTAAGGGCGGTCATTGACTGCACGAAAAAAGCCGAATGAGTATGCAAACTCATTCGGCTTATGTTGTTATTTGATACCTAAGGCTTGTTCTGTTTGCAGTTGATTTTCGCTTAGGTAGGTGTTTACGCTGGCCATGCCGTCGGAAATGATTTCCATGGTTCGGTCGTAGGAGGCGTTGGCTTTGCTCAAGGTGTAATCGGTTAAGGCAAACTTATTTTTCCAGTCCTCTACTGCCTTGTCTAAGGGCAGGATGTTATATTCCTTTCGGCCGGAATCGGGATGGATTCCCATATTGACCCACGTGGGGATGGCAGTGGCGCTTTCCAAAATTACCGTGCCGTCGGAATACTTGGCGAAAGTAACGGAAAAAAGCAATCCGTCTTCCGTGTGAGCGGTTTGAATTCTGTCGATATAACCGAGGCGTTGATTGGAAACGGCGTTGCCCAAAGAATACAAGCACACAGTTTTTTGGGATTCGTTCAGGGTAGAGGTCAGAAGTTCCACGGGTTGCACTACATGGGGATGTCCCCCGATAATGACATCAACGCCTAAATCGCAAAGTTTCTGCGCCATGGCCGACTGGGTGCTGTTTTGCTGAAGTTGGTATTCGTCGCCCCAGTGAATAAAGAGGATATAGGCATCCGCCCCGGCTTCTTCCATTTCGGATAGGTTGTTTTGAATTTCTTCATAGAACAAATCCAAATTGACGTAATCAAACGTGTTGATGAGGGGGGCGTCTTCCTCCGACATGAGCCAGCCGTTTGGGCCTTTTTTGTCGGGGCTGGCATTGTCTTCATAGGCGTAGCAACTCATGGCAATGTTGATTCCGTTGCACTGGACAATCAAAAAATTGGGGAAGTCGGATCGTAGCCAT
>JAZKZB010000133.1:0-2186 GCA_045612425.1 Faecousia sp. | reverse complement strand
CGGCAGGTCATTACCTCCTTTACCGGGGTGCGTTCATCAGAGGCAAACGGGGACTTTATCATCCGCCCATCCAAAAAAACGGAAGGTCTTATTCACGCTGCCGCTATTGATTCCCCGGGTTTAACCTGTTGCGTATCCATTGCCCGGCATATTCTGGGGATTCTACAAAAAAGCGGTCTATCATGCGTTAAGAAGAATAACTGGGACGGAACAAGAAAAGACATGCACGCCTTCCAAAAGATGAACGACGAAGAAAAAAACCATTATATTCAATCCCATCCTGCTTACGGCAAAATTGTCTGTCGTTGCGAAAGTATCAGCGAAGGCGAAATTTTAGATGCAATTCGCACTAACCCAGGCGCTACAGATATGGACGGTGTAAAGCGCAGAACCAGAAGTGGAATGGGTCGTTGTCAAGGCGGATTCTGTTCTCCTTATGTCATGGAATTAATTGCAAAAGAACGCAATATCCCCATGGAAGAAATAACAAAATCAGGCAAAAACTCCTATATGCTTTCAGGAAAGGTAAGTGGCAATCCATGATACAACACGAAATCGTCATCATCGGTGGTGGGCCTGCCGGCATGGCCGCTGCCATATCCGCATACGATGCCGGTTGTAAAGATGTCGTTATCATCGACAGAGAGAAAACCTTAGGCGGTATCTTAATGCAGTGCATCCACAACGGATTCGGTCTTCACAAATTGGGAAAAGAACTGACCGGTCCTGAGTATGCCGATCTATACGCCAGAGAAGTAATGGCGCGCAATATTCCCGTCTATTTAGAAACCACTGTAACCTCTATCACGGAACAAAAAATAGTTACTGCGCAAAACCGCAACGGCATTTTAAAAATACAAGCAACTGCTATTATCCTCGCCATGGGATGTCGGGAACGCAGTCGCGGAGCCTTAAATATTCCGGGCAGTCGCCCTGCCGGCATTTACAGCGCAGGGACGGCACAAAAACTGGTTAATTGTATGGGCTACCAAATTGGAAAAAGAGTCGTTATTTTAGGCTCCGGTGATATAGGTCTGATTATGGCCAGAAGAATGAGTTTAGAAGGCGCAAAAGTTGAAGCAGTCTGCGAAGTTATGCCCTACTCCGGAGGCCTGACAAGAAACATTGTACAGTGCTTAGAAGATTTTTCCATACCGCTGTATCTATCCACTACAGTGGTGCAAATTCATGGCGAGCAACGATTGGAGGGTGTCACCATTGCGCAAGTGGATGCGCATAGAAACATTGTGGAAAATACAATGCGATACATCCCCTGCGATACGCTTCTTCTTTCCGTTGGCCTTATCCCAGAAAATGAGTTAACCAAAATGGCCAGCATTCCGATAGACCCCATCACCAATGGGCCGTTGGTAGACGAAAACTGCCAAACCATGATCCCCGGCATTTTTTCTTGCGGAAATGTACTGCAAGTTCACGATTTGGTTGATTATGTGTCCCAAGAGTCAGAACGTGCAGGACGGGGTGCATGGGATTATGTTTGCAATAAGCAAACACCCCAATGTCACATTTCTACAAAAGCGGGTTCTGGAATTCGCTATGTCAATCCTCAAATCATTTCTAATACACAACAGGATGTTGATCTGTTCTTCCGTGTAACGGACCCGCAAGGTGCAGTGACCATAACGGTTTCTCAGGCTGAGAACATTATTTTCAAAACAAAGCGTTTAAAAGTAGCACCGGGCGAAATGGAACGCATACGTTTAAAGGCCGGTACCATACAAAATCAGGATGCCATTGAAGTCAAACTGGAGGTGTTGTAATGGAGAAAACACTCACATGCATTGTGTGCCCCAAAGGTTGCACCATAAATATTGCAATAAATAACAAACAAACTTCCGTTGCAGGTAATGCATGCCCCAAAGGGAAAGAATACGCCATCTGTGAATGTACCAATCCCACAAGAACTGTTACAGCAACCGTGCGAGTTTCCAACCGGGAAAATACAATGGTCAGCGTTAAGACCTCCGTACCTATCCCAAAAGGTCAAATGATGGACGTGATGAGAATCCTGCGTTCCATCTCCGTCCCTGCTCCCCTTTCCGTAGGCGAATCTATTTTAGAAAATGTGTGTGGCGCAAGCATTCTTGTAACAAAGGCGGTGGATTCATGAATCCTAACTCTATTCTGTCTGAAATGCGTCTGTTCTTGTTTGATATGGACGGTAC
>JAZKZB010000132.1:0-8632 GCA_045612425.1 Faecousia sp. | reverse complement strand
ATGTCAACAGAAAGGTTGCACATTTTTTGAAAAAATTTTAGATTATCTCCCGATTTGTGGGAAATTGGGGGGATTGTCATCAAACCTTTTAGGAAAACATTGGGGAATTGTGTTACATTTTCCACAATTTCCGGAAGTTCCTCCGGGGAAAAACCGCTTTTGCTTTCCTCTTGGCCGATATTGACTTCCAGCAAAATATCCTGCACGATTCCCTGACGGCGCGCTTCCTTATCAATGGCGGTGAGCAAACGGAGAGAATCCACGCTCTGAATCAGGGATACTTTCCCCACAACCTGCTTCACTTTGTTGGTTTGCAGGTGACCAATGAAATGAACCTGGGCGCCGGCATAGGCGTTTTGGGAAAGTTTTTCCGTCAGTTCCTGCACTTTGTTTTCTCCGCATACAGTGACTCCGGCAGAAATGGCTTCCTGTACGGCGGCAGCATCATTCATTTTTGTGGCCGCGCAAAGCCAAATGTCCTTGGGATCTCTGCCGGCAGATAAGGCGGCCTGCTCAATTTGCTTACGGATTTGGGCTACATTTTCTGTAATAGACATGGGAATGCCCCCTTTTTAGATAGTAAGAAAAAGGAAAAGGCGACGGGATTCCCGTCGCCTTTGCAGGAGCATATCAGGTGGCGCTTTGAAGGGTTTTCATGGGGGCCAAGGTGGAAATGGCGTGCTTGTAAATCATTTGTTGTTTGCCATCAGACACCAGGACGACCACGAAACTGTCATACCCTGTAATGACGCCACGCAGTTGAAATCCATTCATTAAAAAGAGCGTGACGGGTACATGATCCCGCATAACTTCCTTTAAAATGGCATCCTGCAAATTTGTGGGTTCGGACATATGTATACCTTCTTTCTTTGGAGATATACCTATCCTATCATTTTTCAGTTGTCGGATTCCTGCACAACTTGTCGGGCAAGGGCAAGAATTTGAGAATTTTCTTCTCCCGGTTTTCTTATGAGCCAATGGATTTGCTCGTTTCTGCGAAACCATGTCAGTTGTCGCTTGGCATAATGGCGGGAGGATTGCTGGACTTGCAAAATGGCATCTTCCAAGGACCCTTGTCCGTCCAAAAAACTGACAAATTCCTTATAGCCGATGGCCTGCATGGCGGTGCAGTTTTTGGGGATTCCCATGGAAAGCAGGTTGCGGATTTCATCCACCAAACCTTGCGCCACCATTTGGTTGACACGCAAATCAATTCGGTCATAGAGTTGTTTTCGGTCTTCAAAGGTCAAACCCAGCCAAACGCCTTGAAATTTGGGAGGAATTTCCCGGGTTTTCCGGTTGTGTTCTGTGATGGTGTGGCCGGTTTCGTAATATACCTCCAGCGCCCGAAGAATGCGCTTGCGATCGGCAAGGTGGAGTCTGCCGGCAGTTTCCGGATCAATGGATTCCAGCAAAGAAAGCATGGATTCCATGCCCTTTTCGTCGGCTTGTTTTTCCAAGGTTTCCCGCATTCCCGTAGAGGGAAAGGGGGCGAAGGCATTGCCACGCATGAGGCTGTCCATATACAGACCGGTGCCTCCGGCGATGATGGGGGATTTTCCCCGGGACAGAATATCTTCCACAATAGGGGTTGCCATTTCGCAATATCGGCTGACGGAAAAATCTTCCCACGGCTGCGCCACATTGAGCATATGGTGGGGGATGCCCTCCATTTCCGCTTTGGTAGGCTTGGCGGTGCCGATGTCCATGGATTTATAAACTTGCATGGAGTCGCAGGATATCACTTCTCCATTGATTTCTTTTGCCAGAGCCACGGCCAGCGCGGTTTTTCCCGAGGCGGTCGGGCCGGCAATACAGATGATTTTGGGCATAAAACCCTCCTAATCAGGTGCGTTTAAATTGCTTTTCCAGTTGTTTTTTGCTTAAAGAGGTGCAAATAGGTCTGCCATGGGGACAGTATTTCAAATCTTCCCGTTCCATAACTTGCTTTACCAGGGCCAGCAGTTCTTTTTCATCGTTCATCCAGCCGGCCTTTATGGCGCTTTTGCAAGCAATGGTGTGCAGAAGTTCATCTCGTACAGTGTCCGGTCGTTCCCGACGGCCGTTGAGCAAATCTGCGGAGAGCGCTTCCACAGTTTGGCCGGCGGATTCCGGAGTCAAATCCATGGGGATTTGACGGAGCAAGACGGTATTTTCCCCAAATTCGTCAATCTCAAAGCCCAACTGCATCAGCAGTTCCTGATTTTGCAGTAAGGCACTAATGGCATCGGGGCGCAGGCGGACGGGAATAGGAGATAAGAGCATTTGGGAATGGATAGATTCCTGATTTGCCTTTAGTTTTTCAAATAAAATCCGTTCATGGGCTGCGTGCTTATCGATGAAGAAAGCGTCTTCGCCTTGTTCTACCAAAATGTAACTGTGATACAGTTCGCCCACCATGCGCCAAGGGATTTCCTTGGGCATTTCCAACGCAGTTTGTTCCGGTTCTGCTATCGTTTGGGCAGGGGCGGGGGGCGCAGTGAAGGCAGGTAATTGCACGGTTTCTTTTAGTGTGGGGGCGATATGTTCGACTGCAGAAATCAATTGTCTGGTGGATTCCGGATTGGGCTTGGGGGCAGTGGCAATTGCCTGAGAGAAATTCCGGAATTCCTGGGTGTCCATGGTGCGGAAGAAAGGTTCTCGCTTGGGAGCCGAGGAGACCGACGGGGCAGGTTGGGGGACGGGGGCAGGCTTGGGCTGGAAGCGCACCTCCGGACGGTCAATTTGGGTATTCAATGCGCCCAAAACTCCGTAATGAACACAATCAAAGACATTTTTTTCTGAGAGGAATTTCACTTCGGTTTTGGCCGGGTGGACATTCACATCCACTGCAGTTGCAGGTAGGCGCAAATGCAGAACGCAGGCGGGAAATTTGCCCACCATGATTTGATTGCGGTAGGCTTCTTCCAAGGCGGCCACCAAGAGACGGGATTTTACGGGCCGGTCATTGACGAAGAAGGTCTGCATATTTCGGCTGGGTCGGGCGTCGGTAGGTTTGGATATATAGCCCGTTAAGGTATAGGTCTCCCAACGGCTTTCCACTTTTACCATTTGTCCGCTTTCCCGGCCATAAACGCAGTACACAGCCTCCTGCAGAGATCCGTTTCCCGGGGTGCAGAGAATTTGCTTTCCGTCTCGCAGATAGGTGATAGATACTTCCGGATGGGCCAGCGCTTGCAGTTGGATGGCATCCGTGACCCGGCTGCCTTCGGTAGCATCGGATTTCATAAATTTCATTCGGGCCGGGGTGTTGAAAAACAAATCCCGCACGATGATGGTCGTTCCGTCGGGGCAACCGACTTCGGTTTCTTCTGTAATTTCTCCGGCGTCCAAATGCAGGGAGATACCGGAAAGGGAATCGGCGGTCTTGGTCATCAAATCGATTCGGCTGACGGAGGCAATGGCGGCCAAGGCCTCCCCCCGGAAACCCAGAGTCTCAATGGTGGCCAAATCTTCTGCGGTGCGCAATTTTGAGGTGGCGTGACGAAGGAAGGCGGTTTTTGCATCCTCCGGCGCCATACCGCAACCGTTGTCGGTTAGGCGCAAAAAGGTCATACCACCGTCCCGAATTTCCACGGTGATTTTGGTAGCGCCGGCGTCTACGGCATTTTCCAGCAATTCTTTGACTACGCTGGCCGGCCGTTCTACAACTTCGCCTGCGGCAATTAAGTTGGCAACGTGCTGAGAAAGTTGGATAATTTTCGGCATAATGGTTACCTCACAGAAAAAATACCGATGGCATTGATGGTTGCGTGCAATAAAATCGGGGTTAAGATACTTCCGCTTTGTTGATACACCCAAGCAAGACAGAATCCTGCGGGGATGTATTGCAAAAGGCATAGCAGTAAAGCAGACCAGTGGTAGGTTCCTACATAACCGATTACATGAATGGCGGAAAAAAGGAGAATAGAAAGCGCATAGGCCAAAATGGGGTTTGCCTTTTGCAGGGCAGAGAACACCACGCCCCGATAAAGAAGTTCCTCGGTCACAGGCACGAGCACAACCGTGCCCAAAACCATGAGCAGATAGTGTTCCTGGGCTAAGGAGGCGATGTTGCGGTCGTTAACATTGAAAAAATCGGGGCGAAAAACCACAATCAGCATTGTGAAAAGGGAGTTCAGCGCAAAATACAGAAAAAGACCTGCAAGGGCCATGCCACAGATAGGCAAAAGATGTTGGCCGGAGTTCGGTCGTGATGCCCACAGGAATTTGCGCAATATGACTGCAACACAACAGAAATTTAAAAGAAAATAGATGAAATTGACTTCGGACAGTAAAATATCCGGAAACAGAAGTTGCAAGCAAAAAGGCAAGAGCAAGGGGAGCAAGGCTTGGGATAGGAAAATATAAAAACAGCCCCAAAGAGTTTCCCGTTTGCTTGGCAGGATAGAAAGGGTATTTGACATATCAGTTTAACATCTTCTTTAGTTTGTAGAGTT
This sequence comes from Faecousia sp., assembly GCA_045612425.1. Taxonomy (GTDB): domain Bacteria; phylum Bacillota; class Clostridia; order Oscillospirales; family Oscillospiraceae; genus Faecousia. Next base: position 4,193 of record JAZKZB010000132.1, on the reverse strand, counting down.
CGTTCATGGCTTCAATGGGAGTAAGGGTTTCTACCTGGATTCCGGAAAGGGCGTCGCAAACTTGTTGCGCCCGAATGTCCGTCATGGTGATTTGGTCATCGGGTTCTTCCGCCTTGGCGACATGGACAACTCCGTTTTCGGATTCCAGTTCCTGCAGAATTTCCCGGGCGCGGGAAATGACTCCGCTGGGAAGTCCTGCTAATTTGGCCACTTCTACGCCGTAACTGTCATCGGTGGCGCCGGGGACAATTTTCCGCAGGAAAATCATTTGCTCGCCCCGTTTTTTCACCGCAATGTTATAGTTTTTCACATTGGAAAGTATGGATTCCAAAGTGGAAAGTTCGTGATAGTGGGTAGCAAACAGAGTTTTAGCGCCTAATTTTCGGGGATTGGCTACATATTCCAACACTGCGCGGGCAATGCTCATGCCGTCGTAGGTGGAGGTACCACGACCGATTTCGTCCAGAATCAGCAGACTTCGGCTGGTGGCGTATTTCAAAATCGTGGCAACTTCCGACATTTCCACCATAAAGGTGGACTGTCCGGAGGCCAAATCATCGCTGGCGCCAATGCGGGTAAATACCCGATCCACAATGCCGATACGGGCGCTGCGGGCAGGGACGAAGGAGCCGATTTGCGCCATGAGGACAATCAGGGCAACCTGACGCATATAAGTAGATTTACCTGCCATGTTGGGGCCGGTGATAATGGCAACTTGATTGGTACCGTCGCCCAAGGCGGTGTCATTGGGTACAAACAGAGAATCTTTCAGCATGCGCTCGACCACGGGATGCCGACCGTCGGAGATGGTAATTTCTCCACCGGGGACAATGTCCGGACGGCAATAACCCCGGGTGCAGGCGACACTGGCTAAAGAGCAGAGGCAGTCTGCGCCGGCAACGGCGGAGGCAGTGACTTGCACGCGAGCGGCCTGCTCTGCTAAAAATTCCCGCAGTTCTGTAAAAATTTGGTATTCCAAAGCAGTTAGGCGGTCTTTTGCGCCTAAAACCTGGTCTTCCAGTTCTTTCAGTTCCGGCGTGATGTAACGTTCGTTATTGGTCAGGGTTTGCCGACGGATATAGTGGGCGGGCACCTGGTCAACAAAGGATTTGGAAACTTCAATATAGTAGCCGAACACCCGGTTGAAGTTGACTTTTAAGGTACGGATGCCCGTGGCTTCCTTTTCCCGGGCTTCGATGGCGGCCATAATGTCTGTGCCACCTTCCATAATACTGCGTAGGCGGTCGGCTTCTGCATGAGCGCCTTTGCGGATAATACCGCCTTCCCGAATGGTTAAAGGTGGGTCGTCGCAAATGGTTTGCTCAATCCGGTTAGCGCAGTCTTGCAGATCGTCGATGGCTTGGCAAAGTTTGTTGAGCATAGCACTGTGGCAGGATTCTAACCGGGATTTTACGTTGGGCAATGCCCGTAGACCTTGGGCAAAACCAAGTAAATCTCTGGCATTAACGGTACCGGTAACAATCCGTGTCATAATACGTTCGATGTCGGTAACGTCAGACAAGGCCAGGGCAAGTTCTTCCCGCAAAATGGTGGACTCCACCAATTCTGCTACGCCTTGTTGACGGCGGATGATTTCAGCGGGATCCAGTAAAGGCTTTTCCAGCCAGGTACGAAGCAGCCGTCCGCCCATGGCGGTTTTGGTTTTGTCCAGCACCCATAACAGACTTCCTTTTTTGTCTTTAGAGCGCATGGTTTCCGTTAACTCTAAATTGCGACGGGCATCTAAATCCAGTTCCATGAATTTGCCCATACTGTAAAATTCCAAATGGCGAATATGCGCCAGAGGGTTTTTTTGCAAGGTTTTTATGGTGGAAAGCAGACTGCCTGCGGAAACCACCGCAGAATCCATGCCGGCAATGCCCAAAGCAGATAGATCGCAACCGAAATGGGATTCCAAGGCGTCGGCACAGGCGTCGTAAGAGAAATTTTCTGTCACACCGTCATTGACACAGCAGTTTAGCCGGCGCAGGAGCACATCATCGAAGCCGGGCGTATGGACATATTCTCCGAAACGCAACACTTCTGTGGGCGCAAACCGTCCCAATTCGGAAGTAGCGGAGGGGGCGTCTTCGCAGACGGTGACATAAAAATCACCGGTGGAAATATCGCAGAAGGACAGACCGAACCGGTCTTGCTCACCGTATAGGCAGGCGAAGTAGTTGTGCTTGCTATCGTCGAGCATACAACTTTCTGTGACAGTACCGGGCGTTACAATTCGCGTGATGTCTCGCTCTACCAGTCCTTTGGTGGTGGCGGGGTCGGTCATTTGCTCACAGATAGCCACTTTATAACCTTTTTGCACCAATCGGGCAATGTAGGAGTCCACGCTATGGTAGGGCACGCCACACATAGGCGTTTGCTCCTCCTTAGGCTTGCTCCGGTCCCGTGTTGTCAGGGTTAAATCCAGTTCCCTGGCGGCTAAACGGGCATCCTCGTCGAACATTTCGTAAAAGTCTCCCAGACGGAAAAAGAGGATGCAGTCCTGATTGCGCTCTTTAATTTCAAAGTATTGACGACGCATAGGCGTCATTTCATTGTTCGGCTTCGTCATGGGCGTAACCTCTTTCTGTATCTTTATTCTTCCAATTTGCCCACCAAACTCCAAGTGGTAGAGCCGGTGACGGTCAAAGTAACGAATTTGCCTACAAGGGATTTATCTCCGGAAAAGCGAACCAGACGTCCCCCTTCCGTGCGGGCGGTGAGGGAATCTCCGTCCTCGCCGTCGACCAGACAGCGGAAGGATTTCCCTACATAGGCGGCGTGAATTTCTTCGGAGATGCTGTTTTGCAAGGCGCAAAGTTTGTCGAAACGGCGGTTTTTCTCTTCTTTTGGTGTGGTATCTTCCATGGTGGCGGCAGGTGTGCCGGTCCGGGGAGAGAAGATGAAGGTAAACAAGGCGTCATAGCGTACTTGTTGGATTAAGGAAAGGGTTTCTTCAAATTCTTCCTCTGTTTCTCCGGGGAAACCTACAATGACATCGGAAGTCAGTACCAAATCCGGCATGACGGATTTGGCATAGTTGACGGCTTCCAGGTATTTTTCCCGGTCATAGTGGCGGTTCATGGCCTTCAGCACCCGGGAGGAGCCGGACTGGAAAGGCAGGTGTAATTGCTTGGCAATTTTCGGGGAAGATGCCATGGTATCAAAAAGTTTACGGGAGGCGTCCTTGGGGTGGCTGGTCATGAAGCGGATGAGAAAATCTCCGGGAATTTCGGAAATTTCTTTCAGCAAATCAGCAAAATCGCAGGGGACTTCCAAATCTTTGCCATAGGAGTTGACATTTTGCCCCAGCAGGGTAATTTCTTTGCAACCGCCGGTAATCAATGTTTGGCATTCTGCCAAAATATCCGCTTTCTTTCGGCTTCGCTCCCGACCCCGGACATAGGGTACGATACAGTAGGTACAGAAGTTGTTGCATCCGTACATAATGGACACCCATGCCTTCAGGCGGTTATCCCGGACTTGGGGAATGCCTTCGGCAATGGAACCGGCTTCGTCTTCTACATAAAATTGCCGTTTCTTTCCGCTGAGGACTTTCCACAAAATCTCCGGAAATTGCCAGAGATGATGGGTGGAGAAGACACCGTCCACGATGGGGAAACTTTTTCGAATGCGCTCGGTTACTTTTGGTTCGCCTGCCATGCAACCGCAAAGAAAAATTTTCTGATCGCTGTGGCGACGTTTGGTGTGGGTCAAAGCGCCTAAATTTCCAAAGACACGTTGTTCTGCGTGTTCCCGGATGGCGCAGGTGTTCATGACCACTGCGTCCGCCCCTTCCGGAGTGTCGGTGATGGCGTAGCCGGACTGGACGAAAAAACCACGGAGTTTTTCAGAGTCTGCCTCATTTTGCTGGCAACCGTAGGTTTCCACATAGGCCAGAGGTCTGCGCCCTTGAGATTGCCAATGGGCGCAAATTAGGTCGCAGTAGGCAAATTGGACCGACAGTTCCTCATGGGAAATGACGGTGGTTTTTGTGTTCATGGGCGCGTTCCTCCGAAGATACTTTATCAATATATAATCATAGCATTTTTTGGATGATTTTGCAAGGCTGGAAAGATTCTTTTTCTTTTTGAATAATTTTGCCAGTTGGGGCAAACAATACCTCCGCAGACCATTTTTTAGGAGGTAAGTCGGAGGCCAAGCGGTCTTAGGAAGACAATGTCATAAATCAA
>JAZKZB010000131.1:0-6615 GCA_045612425.1 Faecousia sp. | reverse complement strand
TGGCTACGATCCGACTTCCTCCTGTTAATCCTTGATAAGTTTCCACACTTCCAATCGCATTTGGCGCAAACGCCACAATGGCATTCACCGACTCCCCGTCTACGATCACCTCATCAAAAACCGTCGCCAATAACATCCCCGACGTTTTCCCTACCGCACGAAATGGTATCAGGCGCAAACCCAGTTCCCGATGTTGTTCCATGGTTTGAATCGGGTTTTCCAGTTGAGATTGTGTTAAACCCATTGTCTCCCATCCCATTTGCATCCCTACAACAAATACCTGCCTGCCCGTAACGGGATCTTCCAATGTATTGCCGGTATCCCGCAAGGCAGTAATTTGATACTCTTTCCCACGGTTTTTTAATACGACCTTCGCATAATCCCCATGGGTTCGATTTCCAAATCGGGTCAGCATGCACAGAACCGCCAATACCAAACCTGCCAGAAGAATCGCCAACATACCTCCTTTTCCTATTGCGGTCGCAATTCCGCCCAACGCCATGCTAAGAAACACAAATAAAGCACTTCTGCTAAGGGCGGTCCTGCGGAAGCCAAAGGCGATTCCTGACATCAAAAGCAATACCCCACTGCGCCAAAGGAAATTTCCCAATGCGTAAAATACAGGAATCATACAAAGTCCTGCGTAAGCACCTCCAATAAAGGATGCAAAGAGAATTTTTCTTATTTTCGTGCGGTAGCCTGTCAATCGATTTGCGCCAAAGAGCAAAAGAAAGTCCACTGCTATATTCAGTGCAACAACCAGGTCAAGATAAACTTGCATGCCATCACCGCCCTTTCTGCCATCAGCATAGCGGATACAGATTCAAAAGTCAGTCGCATCCTTGTCCGTTGCACAACGCAAATTCTCATCGTCTTTTTCCCTTTTCCCCACAAATCACAACTTGCACAAAAAATACGCCAGCCGATTCTATCGGCTGGCGTATCATTCTGTCGAAGGATTCTCACTGCGAATCACTTGTCGAATATTCTTTTCCGCTTTAAATCTTGGAGTCATAATTTCATGCCCGCACTTTAAACAGCGCAAGCGAAAATCCGCACCGGTGCGAAGCACCAACCAGCGGTTATCCCCACATGGATGGGTCTTCTTCATCACCAAAACATCTTGTAACCGAATGTCCATCCCGTCACCTCTGCTTTTTAATGGAATCCCAGTAGGCTTTTGCGGATTGCTCTAACTTGTTTTCCCCGTATTCATAATATACTTTTCCGGCCAGTGCATCCGGCAAATACTGCTGGTTTACCCAATGATTGGGGAAATTATGGGGATATAAATACCCCTGCTCCCGTTCCATCGTATAGGTATCGGCATGCACATTCTGCAAATGCCGGGGAAAGTCTCCGCCCAAACCTTTTTTCACATCTTCCAGAGCCGAATCCAATGCAATATGTCCGGAATTGGACTTTGGACTGGTGGCCATCAGCACTGCCACATCCCCCAAGGGAATTCTTGCTTCCGGCATCCCCAGTTTCAGTGCCATATCCACTGCCGCATTCACAATGGGAATGATCATCGGATACGCAAGGCCCACATCTTCCGCCGCTATCACCATCAATCTGCGACAAGCCGATTGCATTTGTCCCGCTTCCAACAATCGAGCCAAATAATGTACTGCCCCGTCAGGGTCAGACCCACGGATAGACTTTTGCAAAGCGGAAAGCAAATCGTAATAATTATCTCCGTCACGGTCTGCGCGAAGCGCGCTTTTTTGCGTGACTGCTTTTGCATCTTCTAAGGTAAGAACCCATTGTCCGTCATCGGAAGCACCAACCGAAAACAACACCTCCACCGCATTCATGGCTTTCCGCAAATCTCCACCGCAGGCGCCGGCAATATATTCCAGCGCACCCGGCTCCGCCACGGCTTTTCCATCATTACGTTGTTCCAAGTATTGAACGGCGCGATGAACGGCCTTTAACGTAGCCTCCGCAGAAATTTGTTTAAATTCAAACACGGTTGAACGGCTCAAAATGGCATTGAACACATAGAAGTAAGGATTTTCCGTAGTGGAAGCAATCAGGGTGATTTTACCGTTTTCAATATACTCCAGTAAAGATTGCTGCTGCTTTTTATTAAAGGACTGAATTTCATCCAGGTACAACAAGATACCGTTGGGCGCCATAAAGGTATCCAACTGCGCTACAATCTCTTTAATGTCCGCTGTAGAGGCCGTGGTGGCATTCAATTTGAACAAGGTGCGGTTTGTTTGCTGGGCAATGATGTTCGCCACTGTAGTCTTTCCCGTGCCACTGGGGCCGTAGAAAATCATATTGGGAATATCCCCGGAATCAATCAGGCGACGCAAAATGGCTCCCTCGCCCAAAATATGCTCCTGGCCGAACACATCATCCAAACTTGTAGGACGCAAAACGTCTGCCAATGGTTGATACATGCCCGCACCTCCTCTCTTAAAATTCTGCGACTTCTTTCTCCGCAGGCACAGTCTGTTCCACAGAAACGGCAGTCAATACCGGCCCGGTTTCCCCTTGATAAAGCGGATGTTTCTGGGAAGATATTTTCGCAGTCACCAACACCCAGGAACGGGGCACCAATGTGGAAGACCCTTCATACTTGCAAGGTATCCCGCAAAACTGAATGTCATCCACACAGCAAGTCATGACAAACCGCCCCGGAGCAAACATTCCGTTTTTCTCTCGACGAAGCATGGCAACTTGTCCTTTAAATCGTACGGTTTTTCCGTCATATTTTTGCGGTTCTTCCGTTACGTCACGATACCAAAGTGCATAATCCTCATCCTTGACTTCAATCACCGGCGCATGGATGTCAAAGGGCAGCGGGTCTTGCACATCGTCAAAGGCAGTGGTACCGTCGGTGTAATCATACAAAATATCAATTCGACGGTTGGCGGCTCTGACGATTTTATGAAATGGCATGGTATCCTGCCCAGGCGCAAGTCGGTTGAAAACAATCATTTGGGCGCCTACCAACTTGTCCATCATCAAATTCCGCATATTGGCATTATAGGAGATAAATGTGGTTGCATCCGCAAACATCACTTCCTGCGCCAACGCCCAGTTTTCCGGAAAGCGGACATACAAATCGCCTACTTGTTGCATACCGTTTAGTTCGACTACAACACGTTGCGCCTTGTATTTCTTTGCAAAATCCTGTAACTGCTTCGTTGTAACAGATTCCTGATTCAGCACTTCCATATACACATTTTTATAGGGATATGCGGAAATATCGTATTCTTCTTCTCCCTCTTCGAAAATCAAAAGAAGGGTTCTCTCCCCTGCATTAAAGCGAGGGTCTTCTAATGTTTCTTGAATAAATTTCGTTTTGCCGGAATCCAAAAAGCCGGTAAACGCATATACGGGTATCTGCTGCATGAAAAACTCCTTATACACCAAACAACTTGGCAACTTCCTCTTCGTTCATTTGCGAACCAATCACACACAGTTTCCCAATTACAGAAGCGCAACCGGTACGAATATCGGCTTCTCCGGGAACATAGTCAAAATGAATCCACATGCCGTCCGTGGAGGCAACCATGCCTTTTGCACGCAAAATAATACCATATTCGCCTGAATCCAAGGCGGACAGGGTTTTCTGAATCTCAACCGGCGCAAAAGTTTTTGTAGTCTCCACACCCCAGGAAGCAAACACCTCATCAGCATGATGATGTTTGTGGTCATGATGACCACAACCGCAGTGTTCACCATGTTCATGATGATGGTGGTGATGTTCGTGGTGGTGACCGCAACAACAATGCTCCTCATCTTCGTGATGGTGGTGATGGTGATGCTCATGGTCGTGATGACCGCAGCAGCAATGCTCCTCATCTTCATGATGATGTTCATGCATCATCATTTCCATGGTTTTCGCAAGAGTTGCCTCTCCCTCCATGGCTTCACGCAACTGCACGCCGGTCAATTGGTCCCAAGGTGTCGTAACGATGGTAGCGTCAGGATTATGTTCCCGAAGCAATTCCACGGCCTTCTCCAATTTTTCCTGGGCTATCCCGTCGGTACGGGAAAGAATCACAGTCGTTGCCGTTTCCACTTGGTTATTATAAAACTCACCGAAGTTCTTCATATAGACCTTCACCTTGGACGCATCTACAACCGCAACTAAATATCCCAGTGTAATATCAGCGTCCGTCACTTTTTCCACAGCGGCCACCACGTCGGACAGTTTGCCCACACCGGAAGGTTCAATTAGAATCCGATCCGGATGATATTCCTCGATGACCTGGGTAAGCGCCTTTCCGAAATCACCTACCAAAGAACAACAAATACATCCGGAATTCATTTCTGTAATGTTGATACCGGCATCCTGAAGAAAGCCTCCGTCAATGCCAATCTCACCAAATTCATTCTCAATTAACACCAGTTTTTCTCCGCAATAGGCTTCAGAAATCATCTTCTTAATCAATGTTGTCTTACCCGCGCCTAAAAAACCGGAATAAATATCAATTTTCATGGTACATACACCCTCTATCGTAAAATTTCCTAATTATTATACCACCGGAAATGCCGAAAAACAAGACAAAAATGCAAGAAGATCGTCACAATCTCCTTGCATTTTATGATTCCTTTTCGATTAGATAAGCCTTCTCAGAATGTCGCTTTCCGTATCAACACACCGGAATGAGCAGAATGGTCTCTTCATCCATGCACTCGTGCTGCGGGTTTGCTTTTTCAATTGCCTGAACCGTAGAACCACATTCCTTTGCCACATCCCAAAGGCGGTTTGATCCAAGTTTTCGCAGAATAATCGCAGGACGACTTTCGTCCGGCGCTTTCTTTTCGCCCAATTCCAAACCCCGCACCATGGTTATTTCATTTCCGGAGAACACATCTGCAATCACGGAAATTTCCCCGTTCAGTTCTGTTCCATCCGTTTTTACACTTATTTTCGGTTGCGCACATTGCATTTGCAAACAAATCCGGTTTTTCTGCGCAGAAAGCATTTCCCACGGCACTTCATCCCTACTGAGCGCAGTGTAATAATTCCCGCTTTCATCTCTCATCAGCACCTGATACTGAACGGAAAATTCTGTTTGCGCAGTTTCCCCGTCAAATGCTATATAGGGTTGTTCCCAGCAAGCATTGACATCCACAACTTGACCGTCATTTCCTTCCACAATATGGGTGTAAGGTACTGTTTGCTCCACTGTATCCAACCGCACCGGCAGTTTCCATTCCTGAAAGATAGGCGTTACTTCTCTATGGGTGCTGTAGGCATCTTCCACCAAATCCATAAATACCTTATCGAAAACAGTATATTGAGCAGTCAGACCGCATTTCATTTGCCATTTACCGGGCTCACCTGCCAGCATTTCCACACCTGTTGGCAAAACAGAAATCCTTGCCTGCCCATGATTGGAATAGACATCTTTTAGTTCTGCAAATTGGGAGAAAGGAAATTCCTGCTGCGCAGAAGCCACTTCCCCATCCTCTGTCAGCCATCGGACAAAAATCTTACATTGACCCCGAAATACCAACTTGTCAGCCAAAACTTTTTGTTCTTGAATCTCCGGCAAAACTTCAAACCCTAAGATTTTATAAGAATCCATCCAACCTTGATTCCAATCTTCCTCTATAGAGAAGGTTTTTTCTGCGCATTCCACGGGCAACTCCATAGGATAGGAATTGATCAAAAGTTGCACGTCTTCCGGGACTTGTTCCGGCGAATACAATTCCACTTCCGATGGCTCAAATGCTTGGGCAAATACGCTTACAACGCCTCGAAGCATCATTTTCCTCGGCGAGATACTCCTGCAATTGATACTCTTGATGCTCATAGAGGCAGAAATACTTCCGTCGCGCTTTGTTTCCGGCAACGGCCACTTCATCTGAAATGGCAACCAGGCTTCTACGCACTGAGGCATACCCCCCTCATCCGGGGCATAAAGCACCCATACCATCATTCCGCCGGACAACAAAATACTATCACTGCGCCATTCCTTACCACGAATCACGGGCTGACCCCAACAGGCTAACACTTTGCCGATGTCCGGCATCCCGTCAGAAAGCCGGATTTCCTGAGTCTGCTCTTGGTTTTGCACTTGGCTTACCACAGTTTTCAGGTAAGGGCAAGTTGATTGTTGAAAATGTAATTCCATTTGCTTCACTCCTTATCCCACTATGCTGGTATTATTTATTCAGCAACGGACAAGTTTATACCAATTATTTTTTACCCAAGCACCAGAACCCAAGCGCCATAATGCCAATTCCTGCCAGAAACGTAACAAAACCGGATTCCAACAAGGCGCCAATCAACAAGCCAAAACCAAATGCCATCAGCGCACATCCGCACAAATAGGTTCGCCTACACATAATAACACCCCCTGCACGTAGTCTATGCAGGGGGTGCTCGTAATTTAACTATCCAATATTTCTTTACAGACCGTCAGTACCTTTCCCAAGATGGGCATACACACCGGTCGGCCATAACCACCATCTTCAATACAAACAATAAATGCAAGGGGGTAATTCTCATTTTCCACAAACCCCGTGAACATAGCATTGGGTTTTTTACCGCCACCTACTTCTCCTGTCCCGGATTTTCCGCAGATATTCATTCCCTCCGGCAATTCCGTTTCGCCATAATAATTTTCCACATTATTTCTC
>JAZKZB010000130.1:0-3516 GCA_045612425.1 Faecousia sp. | reverse complement strand
CAACATATCACTATCTGTGTTGGGTTCAATTCCCCCGGTGTCCACCAAAGAAAACTGTCTTCCACACCACTCACAATCGCCATAAATGCGATCGCGGGTCACGCCCGGCGTATCCTCCACAATGGAGGTGCGCTGACCGGTGAGTTTATTAAACAGCATAGACTTACCCACATTGGGTCTGCCCACAATGGCAACCAAAGGTTTTGCCATGGCTACCACCCCTTTCCAATAAAGTCATTTTTATTATTATGCCACAGTTTTCTGTCAAATGCAATGAAAACATGTAGCCAAGCAAACATTGTTTCTCTTTCCGACAAAAAGGAAAAAGAGGAAGGCGGAAGCCTTCCTCTGCATTTTTCCTGCCTTAGTCAGCCTTGGCGGCCAAGACCTGACGGCCATTGTATGCGCCACAAGCCTTGCAAGCTCTGTGGGGAACGATGGGCTCACCGCACTTAGGGCAAACAGATACGCTGGGAGCAGACAACTTCCAGTTGCCGCCACGGCGCTTATCGCGACGGGCTTTGGACACTTTACACTTAGGGACAGCCATGGATGACACCTCCTTGGTAGCACTGCTTTCTTTGCAGCATCATTCAAATTTACTTATCGAGAAGCTGCTGTAAAGCAGCGAAACGGGGATCCAACTCTTTCGGACAACCGCAAGGACCATCGTTCAGATTCTTGCCACATTTGCAGCAAAGACCTTTACAGTCATCCTTACACAGCAATTTAGAATCCAAATTCAAAACAAATACGGTCCGAATAATTTCTTCTAAATCGGCGCAGTCCCCTTTTAGCGGGAACACCCATTCATCTTCATTCTCTTCGTTCGTCAGTTCTGTTACCAGCACCACATCAATGGGAAATTCCACATCTTTCTCAAATTCATTGGCGCATCGGTCGCATACACCGTGGATGGTAGTATGCAAAGAACCAGTCATAACCAGCACCCCTGCAGTGTTTCTCACAACACCTTGGGCAAATACCGGCTCTGTGACGGGATAACTTTCCCCATACCGAAGATCACTTAAGTCAATACTGGTAGAATACGGGATACTTTGACCGGGGCAGTCAATTATTTTCGACAAACCCAGAAGCATAATATCCCCCTCCTAACAGTCATGCTTTGATATTATAATGTCAAATGCGTATTTTGTCAAACACTTTTTTCACATTTTTGGAAGAAAGTTTTCAAGGCTTTACTTCCCACAATTTCACCTGGCTCGCCTTTTCGTAAAGGCGCAAATAACTGTCGTAACGGCTATCTTCCAGTTCTCCGTTTGCCACCGCTTTCGTCACCGCGCAACCCGGTTCTGAACGATGGGAACAGTCATGAAATTGGCATTTGCCCAAATAGGCCCCGAAATCCGGAAAGGCGTATTGCAAATTCTCTTTTAAAATGATATCCATTTGATCCGTATCAAAAGAAGAAAAACCGGGCGTATCTGCCACATAAGTATCCTCCGCCAGCCGATACAATTCCACATGGCGGGTCGTATGACGCCCACGACCCAATTTGTCGGACACTTCTCCGGTGGGCAACGCCAAATCCGGGCAAAGACGGTTCAGCATGCTGCTTTTGCCCACGCCTGAGTTTCCGGTAAAGGCCGTAAGTTTGCCTCGAATCCTTTCCCGCAAGGCTTCTACGCCTTCTCCCGTTTCCGCGCTGGCAAGAATCACCGGAAATCCCGCGTGTTCATAAATACGAACAAGGTTAACCGCAGGGTCCAAATCACATTTGTTCACACAAAGATACACTTCTACCCCTTGATCACCGGCAATTGCCGCTACTCTGTCAATCAAAAACGGTTCTGTGACCGGATTGGTATTGGCGGCAAATATCACCAATGCATCCATATTTGCTACCGCAGGTCGAACAAAACTGTTTCTCCGGGGCAGAATTTTTTCTATCATACCCTTACCCTGCTGGACAGAGATTTCCACCATGTCCCCGGTCATGGGGCTGTTTTGTCCCCTCCGCAGGATGCCTCTGGCTCGGCATGTAACCACGCCGGAGGGGATTTGTACATCATAAAATCCACTGAGCGACCGCAATACACGGCCTGTTTGTATCTTAATCATCCGATTCATTAAAATCCACTTCGATGGTCCAACTGGTTCCGTTGCTCAGTTTCGCCGTATACTCCACCGTCCCCTTACCAGAAAGGCTGAACTGGGTGCTAACCGTGCCGACGGGCATCTCCCGTTGGGCAATCAGTTCATCTCCCTGCCAGATTTCCAATGTATAGGACTCCAGCATTTCCACCGGAATGGGAACCGTCACAATTTTGCTCTTCATGTCCGGATCGACCACTGGCGGTTCCAGAGGTGTTTCCTCTGTTCCCGGTTTATTCTGCGTATCTTCGCCAATCGAAACTTCCAACGTAATCGGTGTGGTAATATCAATGACAGACTTAGGTTCTTCCGACTGGCTCACCACCGTGCCTACGCGCTTTGTGCTAATAACTTCCTTAATAATCACGTTTTTAAAGCCATAGCCGTTCAGGATGGCAATCGCCCGTTCCTCGGTCTGTCCGACCACATCCTGCACCATAGCAGTTTGCACCTTCGGGCCGGTGCTAATCCAGATTTGGATGGGTCCGTTTGTCAATTCTTCATCTGCACGGGGATCTGTTCGAGTAACAGAACCTTCTTCAATAGTCGTGCTGTGTTCTGTTCGAATGAGAATATTATTCTCATCAACGCCCAAGACATTTACCAGGAAATTGATGGCATTCTCTTTCGGCACACCCACCAGATCTTCCATCACCTTTTCTTCAGGTTGAGGTCCCAAACTGACATAAATGGTCACAATTCCGCCCTTGGCAATTTTCGTGCCCGCCACAGGTTCCTGGCCAAAAATCTGCCCTTCTGCGTACTGCTCACTATATGCCTTATCGCCTAATCGCACCACAATATCCATGTTTTGCAATTCGGATTGGGTTTTCCCCAGCAAGTTCGGCACGGTAATTACGTCATTCTGAGAATTGGCTCCACTATTTACAATCACCGCCACCAAGATCGCCACAGCAACCAGCGCCACCGCCACGCAAACCCAAATAGCAATGGTTGCCGCTTTGCTTCCCCGGGGCTCATCTTCCACAATTTCCTCGCTGTAACGGGAAGAAATTGGCTTTGCAGGTTTTCTATCCGGTCTCTGCGCAGGGCGTTTTGAAGGCTCTGCCCTTGGCGTCACCGGACGGGGTAAGGGCATGGTTTCTTCCTCTTTTCGGGAGGGCGGTGTCATTTTGGTTGCCGCATCCATATCTGTATCGGGATTATTGTAATCAAACAGAATGGTCGGATTCTTGCGGAACTCATCCATATCCGTAAGCATAGCATTGGTCGTCAAGTAACGTTTGCCGGGATTCTGCTCCATTGCCTTCATAATAATCTGTTCCAAACCACCGGGAATGTTAGGATTCAATGTAGAAGGCATGGGCGGATTTCCGTTGATGTGCTGAATGGCAACGCTTACCGGCGTATCCCCGTCATAGGGCGGACGGCCGGTCATCA
>JAZKZB010000129.1:0-2733 GCA_045612425.1 Faecousia sp. | reverse complement strand
ACTTCTCCTTACTCCGTTACAACAGCCAGGATATCATCCTGCTTCACAAATTTGTAGTCCACGCCATCGAGTTTGATTTCGTGGCCGTCGTACTTGCCCACAACCACTTTGTCGCCGGCCTTTACGGTCATGGTTACATCCTTCGTACCGGGGCCCACGGATACCACTTCATAAATAGCAGGCTTTTCCTTGGTCGTGGTTGCCAAAATGATACCGGAAGAAGTGGTTTCCTCCGCTTCGTGTTGCTTGAGCAGAATGTTATCTGCCATGGGTTTCAGTTTCATCATTTTTCCTCCATAGAATATTATTTAGACTGCAGGAAATTCCTGCCTTTTCTATCTCTTTAGCACTCATTCATTGTGAGTGCTAACTAATCATACCCTACTTGCGCCAGAAAATCAAGAGGTAATTTCAAAAATTTTTACTTTTTTACATGTTTTCCTCTTCCCAAAGCAGATAAGGATTCCTTTTTCATCGCAAATGATGTATAATCATCTCATCCTCTTTGATTGGGAGCATTCTATGCGTATTTTATTTGACAGCAAAAAACCGCAATTTAAAACCCCCTTCGGAACATTAGTGCCCGGACAGGAATGCCGACTGTGCATTCATATCCCCGCCTCTGTAGAAGCCAGTCAGGTGCAGTGCCGGATTCAGCATCAAGATGGCAGTCCTGCCATGACCGTATTCTTAGAAAAGGAAAGTACCCAAGACCTCTACCATCTTTTTGCCGGCACATTTTCCTTTCCCCAGACCGGTCTTTACTTCTACTATTTTTATATTGTAGGAAACACCGGCGGATTCCGACTGTTCAAATACGGGGATGACACCAACATGGAAGACGGTGACCTGTGGCAAATCAGTTGTGTGCCGGACACCTTCACCACCCCCGACTGGGCTCGGGGCGGTGTCATTTATCAGATTTTCCCCGACCGCTTTTGCAAAAGCGGAACCTGCGACCTCACGGGAAAACTCACACCTTATCGGATACACGAAACTTGGAACGAAGAAGTAGACTGGCGTCCTACCCCCGAGGGAAAGGTTCTCAATAACGATTTTTACGGCGGGAATTTCCAAGGCATTACCCAAAAAATGGACTATATTGCCTCCTTGGGAACCACCATTTTATATTTAAACCCCATTAGCAAAAGTTTTTCCAGCCACCGATATGATACCGGCGATTACAAAACCCCCGACCCCATGCTGGGCACTATGGAAGATTTCTCCGAAATGTGCCAAGCCGCGCACAAACATGGCATCCGGGTGATTTTAGACGGCGTATACTCTCACACCGGCTCGGACAGCCTATACTTCAATCGGGAGGAAAATTTTGATTCCATAGGCGCTTACCAAAGTCAGCAATCTCCCTACGCCGGATGGTATACCTTCCAAAACTGGCCCAATCAGTATAACGCCTGGTGGGGATTTGAAACCCTTCCCACAGTCAATAAGCACAACCACGATTTTATTGACTATATCATTACGGGTCAGGACAGTGTGGTTGCCCATTGGCTCAATGCCGGATGCGACGGATTCCGGCTGGACGTTGCCGACGAACTGCCGGCAGAATTTCTATGTCTGTTAAAAGAAAGAATCCGCCAAATCCGCCCCGATGCTTTGCTGATCGGAGAAGTTTGGGAAGATGCATCCAATAAAATCTCCTACGGTCAACGGTGTCGGTACTTTGTGGATGGCGTATTGGACAGTATTATGAACTACCCCTTCCGCACCGGGATTCTAAATTTTCTTGCGGGCTATGATGGTGGATGGGGATTGCAAAACACAGTCATGACCCTTGCGGAAAATTACCCTCCCCAAGTATTCCATTGCAATATGAATCTGCTTGGCACCCACGATACCGCCCGGATTTTGACGGTTCTGGAAGACAATTTTGATGGTTCCCGGGAGGAATTGGCCAAACGAAAACTTACCCCCACCCAATTCTCCAACGCCTTGAAAAAACTGAAACTTGCCACAGCCATGCAATACACACTCCCAGGGATTCCCAGCCTTTACTATGGGGATGAAGCCGGCATGGAGGGACACAAAGACCCCTTCAACCGCCGTCCCTATCCCTGGGGAGCAGAAAATGGGGAATTACTTTCCCATTTCCAAAATTTAGGGGCTGTGCGAAAGGAAAATATCGCCCTGCGGGAAGGAGACATCCAGTTCCTTCAAGCCCATGACGGCATGCTGGAATATACCCGTTCCTGCCCCCAGCAAACCTTACGCATATGCATAAACCGCAGTCACGAAATCCGGGAATTCTCCGGCGGAAGCGTAATTCTGGGCAACGCCATATCCCAAGTCAGCAAGGAAACGATTTCATTGGAGCCCATGGGCTTTTGCATTTTGGAGGACAGATGATGGAAACAGAAGTCTTTTTTACCGGCTACTGCCGATGCTTAGATAGCAGTCGCATGGTGGAGGTGACCTACGACGGTACTTGGGAAGCAGATTGCGAATTTCCCCATTGCCCTTACGCCAGCGTTTGCCAAATCGCAAAAGAAATTGAAACTTTAACGGAGCAACCCTAAAAATCGCCCTGCTTAACAGCAGGGCGTTTTCTTATTCTGCTATCCGATACAATCGTTTTCCGTTTTCCAAAGTAATTCGGCAGGCTTCCTCTGCGGAAATCCCCCGAATTTCCCCTAATTTTTCCGCCACCTTCACGACCATGGACGGGTCACTGCGATTTCCCCGAAAAGGCTCCGGCGCCATGTAGGGGCAGTC